>NZ_JBHTJF010000040.1:0-2043 GCF_042675605.1 Savagea faecisuis | reverse complement strand
AAATCTTGTCATCAGCTCGGATGATTTATCAAAAAAGTGTTACGTGATTTTGGCTAATCAACACGTGTGAATTTGTTGTTCTGTTAAATTTTATTGAAGATATTTCAAGGATAAAGTTTGAGTTTATTTACTGAAAAATAAGAATAGTTTAAGAGGAGTTAACAGACGAATGTTTTTTAGCTATTTCCTTTGAATGTTCGGAAGTTGTATTGTTTTTCAAAGGAAAAGACGGTATATTGAATGTATTAAATAGCGCATCGTATAAATTTGAGAATATGGCTCAAACGTTTCTACTGAAGTTCTGTAAAAACTTCAACTACGATCCAATAAAACCTTAGATTGTACTGTGCGAACAAAAGGAAGGTTACTCAGTTGAAAAACTATTTCGAATTCGAAAAGTTAGGTACGAATTACAGAAGAGAAATCATCGGGGGATTGACGACGTTTTTAGCGATGGCTTATATTTTAGCGGTCAATCCAGGGATGCTCTCATTAGAAGGTGTTCCAGATATTCCTGACGCTATGCGCATGGATAAAGGAGCAGTGTTTACTGCAACAGCATTAGCAGCGGCAATCGGTTCTATATTAATGGGATTGTTGGCGCGCTATCCAATTGGACTCGCTCCGGGTATGGGATTGAACGCATTCTTCGCGTTTTCTGTCGTATTAGGATTAGGAATTCCATGGCAAACCGCATTAACAGGAGTTTTATTCTCAGGAATCATTTTCATTATTTTATCATTAACAGGACTTAGAGAATTTATTATTAACTCGATTCCAGAACAATTGAAGCTAGCAGTTGGAGCGGGAATCGGTTTATTTATTACGTTTTTAGGTTTGCAAAATGCGAACATTATCGTAGGAAATCCGAATACGCTCGTTGAATTGGGAGATTTGACGAGTGCGCCAGTTTTACTAGCTATATTTGGTCTCGTCATCAGTGTCATTATGATGGTTCGTAAAATTAATGGTGCTATCTTTTATGGGATGATTATCACGATGATTGTTGGAATTGCAACATCAGTCATCGCGAAGCCGACAGCGATCGTCTCAAAAGTTCCAGACATTTCGCCGACATTCGGTGCGGCATTTGAACCGATCATGAATGACCCAGCTTCTTTAATGACGACATCATTCGTTGTTGTTGTTATCACATTTTTATTCGTTGACTTTTTCGATACAGCAGGAACGCTCGTCGCTGTAGCAACACAAGCAGGATTAATGAAGGGCGATAAATTGCCACGTGCAGGAAAAGCTTTATTGTCAGACTCTGTTGCGACAGTATCAGGGGCAATTTTAGGAACATCGACAACGACATCTTTTGTTGAATCAACAGCTGGAGTTGCAGCAGGTGCAAGAACAGGATTTGCATCGATTGTGACAGGTTTACTTTTCATACTCGCTTTGTTTTTCTCGCCAATTTTAATGGCAGTAACACCTGAAGTGACAGCACCTGCTTTAATTATTGTCGGTGCGTTAATGGTGAAAACATTAGGAGATGTGAAGTGGAATGAGTTTGAAATTGCAGTTCCTGCATTTTTAACGATGATTGCGATGCCACTCACATATAGTATCGCAACAGGAATTGCGATCGGATTTGTATTTTATCCAATTACGATGATGATGGCAGGACGTCGTAAAGAAATTCATCCGATCATGTATGTGTTATTCATATTGTTTATTGCATACTTTGCATTTTTAACCGATTGATTGAAAGAAACGAATGCTCCGCAAACGTAAACTTCGTGAATAGAAGTTTAGAATTGTGGAGCATTTTTGTTTTGTGTAAATAAAAATTGTTGGCTATATAATAGGAAGAGAAAAAGAAATGAGAAAAACTTTGTAAAAACCCTTTACAAAATATTAATAACTTGTTATAGTTATAAAGCAGTCGAGAGAGACAGCACATGAACATTGAAAACTGAACAGTAACTTGTTGATGAAATAAACCGTTTCGATATTCAACCCCGTTGAATATCGAAACAAAAATTTTGGACATCTATAAAAGATGCCAGCAAAAATTTGAGCTTACTCAAATTTCTC
>NZ_JBHTJF010000039.1:0-1967 GCF_042675605.1 Savagea faecisuis | reverse complement strand
TTAACTATACGTGGTTTCACGATGGCTTTCTATTTATTTAGCTGTTGCATTTCATTTTACAATGAAGCTTTTATAAATTGATTCAATGTAGACGAAGTATTTTTTAGGGGGAGATGGTATGTATATTGCTCGAATGAATCACAAAACAGGACAGACACAATCTTTAGAAGAACATTTGCAATATGTTGGTACTCAAGCGAAGCGGTATGCTGCTTTTTTTGATACGACATCATTTACAGAAATCGCTGCTCGATTACACGATATCGGTAAAATGAGCGACGCTTTTCAACAGTACATTCAAAACCCGAACGGAAAAAGAGGGTCTGTCCAACATGCCTTGCCAGGTGCGTCTCTCGTTTTTCAAACTCGTAACCAACAATCAAGGCAATACTTAATGACGATGCTACTTGCCAATGTGATTGCAGGGCATCATCGAGGGTTGTACAACCAAACAGTGACATTTCTTCAATTACTAAATGCCAATGTCGATGCATTGCATAATATAGCGAAAGAGGAAGTACAACACATTATTCAAACGTTCGATCAAACAATTCCGTCATGGATGCTAGAGATGATGGAAAGGTGGGAAAAAGATTATTTAATGCTTTTGATGGAAAGTAATTTTGAAAGTATGAATGTGTCTCCGTCAGAAAAAGTATATTTAGAAACATTTACACGAATGGCGCTTAGTGCAGTAGTAGATGCTGACTGGTCCGACGCTGCTCGTTTTCAAAAGAATGAATTACAAGAAGAAAACGAAAGCATCCCACCGTCATTCAAAGATTTTCAAGTGCGTTATCATACGCACCTTTCTTCCTTACGCACACCAACAGAACGCTCGGAAATGTTAAGTCGTTTACAACAACAGTGTGAAGAGAAAGGGAAAGAACGTAATCCGTCTGTTGAGTTAGTGTTGCCTACCGGGGAACGTGTCATAATAGTGATGGGTGCAGTTTGTGTTATGAAACCAAGGGTTTCAGGAACTTTATACAAATATATTTCGTGCATTGCTTAGAGTAATTAGAATCTAATTGTTGTAAGCAGTGTATGAGAAGTAAGGATTTTGGTATTTTAATAATTTACAATTATTTAGTATAATTATATTTAAGATGGTAATCAGTTGCGTATATGTAGATAAATATGAAGCAAAGAGAATTTATATTTTAGGAGATGAAACATAGTGAAAAAGTTTAAGATTATATTTAATATGATTAGTTTATTATTAATATTATTAGTTTTAGCATCTTGCCAAAATAAGATGATTCAAGAGCCAACAATCAAAGTCTCATATGGTTCCAATGAATTAAAGGTGATTCATTATTTGGATAGAAATAATAAAGAGAAAGAAGATATTGAAGGAGGGATAAAAGATGTGATGGTTGGTAAAAGATTTATTGATTTGCCAATGATTGATTTTGGAGGAAAAATTGAAATTGAAGCCCTGAATTTTGAAACTACTGAGTTTGAAGTTTATGATTACATAGTAGATGAAAGAGGAAATATTGTTTCAGATTATAGTGTAGAACCTTTTGCGATAACTTTAGTTGATAACGGAAATGCAGAAGTTGTGTTTGAAAAAAATGAGGATCTAGAAATATATAATGATTATCGGGTTGAAGGAAAATTTATACATTGCTTATTAATCAGGAGTAAAATAGATAAGTCTTCTTTTGCATTTGGAACACTTGTATTAAGTGTTGATGCCGAGTAATAAATTTAAATATTTAACTCTATGTCTAATGCACATAATTCAGCATCTCATGTCGTAGTGGTAGTATTATATTCAACAAAAATGAGGTGAAGTTTTATGACTATAAAATCAAAGAATAATATAAAAGTTATTATGAAGTTTATACTATTAATAGTTCTGATTTTATCAATACCAAATGCAGTTCAAGTGGTACTGTCAATATTTTTGTGTAAATGACGATTCACCCATTCAAGGTAGTTCATCACGTGTGTATTCA
>NZ_JBHTJF010000038.1:0-3699 GCF_042675605.1 Savagea faecisuis | reverse complement strand
GTAATTTGGTAGACGCAAGCCCCCACTTCAAACAGACCGCAAGGTCGTTAAGTGGCGGGTTGTTGACAATGCGTTATAATGAAAGAATACGAATCGAAAGGAGAATGCAGCATGAAAGTTTGGCTTAGTTCGTTACTTGTCGTTGGGAGTTTGACTATGGCGCCTCTGTCGGCACAAGCGTTCACAGATGTGAATGCGCGCTATCAAGAGGCGGTTGATTATATGGTATCAGAAGGTTATACGAATGGAATTAATGCGACCCAGTTCGGAGTCGATGCGCCGATGAAGCGTTTAGATGCGGCAGTTATTTTAGCGAAAGTGTTAGGGGCGGAAAGTAAGGCAGCTTCTGTGCCGTTCACCGATGTTCCTGCCGATCGAGCGTGGGCGGTAAAAGCGTTAGTCGATGCGGGTGTGACACAAGGGAAGACGTCGACACGATTCGGTTCGAACGATGCGATAACGCGTGCAGAAATGACACGTTTGTTGCGCATTACGTTCAATGTAGCGGAAATCGATCGACCGATTCCGTTTACCGATGTCAGTCCACGTTTTGTGAAAGATGTGTCTGCTCTATACGAATTGAACGTAGCAGCAGGGAAGACGTCGACACGATTCGGAGCGGAAGATACGTTGAAGCGTGGGGAATTTGCGTTGTTTTTGCATAAGTTAGTACAAGTGGATGAAGATTTTGAGGAAGGCGAAGATTGGACGGGTGCGCCAGAGGTTGAAAGTATTACATGATGAAGGAGCGGTTCGGATTGAAGCGGATTTGGAAAGTTTTCGTAGTCGTTTGTTTATGGACAGTCGTTTTAGCAGCGCAACCTGTCGGGGCACAAAATTTGTCGAACGGTGTGTATTATGAAAAGAAAAATGTAGACGGGCGTCACATTGAAGAGATGTCGATCAATTTAGATAAGCCGTATACGACGGTCGACATGTTAATGCCGAGTCCGATCAATTCATTGCATACGGTCAGTTCGTTAGCGAAAAGTTCAACGCGTGAACAATATCACGTCGTCGGCGCGATGAATGCGTCGTTTTTCCATTTTAATAATGGATTACCTGGTTATTTATTAGTGAAGGACGGTAAAATTGCGCATTTAGGTTCAGTGTCGTCGAATCGTAATGACTTCATGCATACACCGGCAGCATTCGGTGTGAAAGCGAATGGTGAAGCTCAAATTGCACCGTATGAGTTAACGCCAACGATTCATTATAAAGGTCAATCGTATGCGATGAAAAATTACAATAAAGAACGCAGTGACAACAATAGCGTATTGTATACGTCAAGTTGGGCATATACGCATACACGTACGAACCAATTCGGAATTGAAGTCGTCGTGTCAACACCACGTTCTGTCGAACAAAATGTCGTTTTAGGAGAGCGTGTGAAAGGGCAAATTACAGGCATTCGTCCGTACGGTCAAAAGACGAGTGCGGCGATTCCAACGAACGGACGAGGTTTCGTCATTTCTGTTCACGGTACGGAAATCCCTCAATTCGTGCGAGCGATGCAGAAAGGGGAGGAAGTGGAGTTATCATATACGGTCGATGAACGTTGGCAAGATGCGAACTTCATGTTGGCATCAGGCCCGCTCCTCGTTCAAAACGGTCGCCCGCATTTAACGATCGATACGACGAGCGATCGAGCGAAACAAGTGACAGACCGTTCAGCAGTCGGTGTAACGGCAGATGGTAAGCGCGTCATGTTCGTTACGGTCGGTCGTCAAAATGGTGGAAAAGGGATGTCACTCCCACAGTTTGCGAACTATTTATCGAAGCTCGGTTTAGCGCAAGCGATCAACTTAGATGGTGGCGGTTCAACAACGATGGTACACCGTCCTGTCGGGAACAAATATCCTGACAAGTCGAGTCGTCCAGGAAGTGAAAGACGTGTACACGCAGCACTTGCGGCAGTGAGTACTGCTCCTTATGGAGAACCGAAGTACGCGAAGCTCGAACAAGCGCAACAAGGAGCGGTGGCGGTCGATTCATCTGTCGGGTATCGTGCTTCTGCGATGATGGATGAGTATTTGAACGTCTTACCACAACAAGCGGCGACAGCGACACCGATTGAAGTGCGTGGCGGTGTCGGAGAAATTCGCGACAATCAATTCGTCGCAACGAAAGCTGGAAAAGGCTCAGTCGTTGTAGAATATGGCGGTGTACGTCAAGAAGTACCAGTGGAAGTCGTCAATCCGACAGCTTTGAAGTTTTCAGCAAATGAGTTGACGTTAGCACCAGGCAAAACAGCAGCGTTAACGGCAGACTTTACGATGCCGAGCGGGAAACCTGTCATCGTGAACAATGCGACCATTGAGATGAATGTTCCGGCTGAACTCGGTACGTGGGAAAACGGTCGCTTCACAGCAGCAGCGACTGAAGGTGTCGGAGAAATTACAGCGAAGTTCGGTACAGTGCAAAAGAAATTGAAAGTAACGGTTACGAACACACCACAATTAGTCGGTTCATTTGAGTCGACGAGTGGCTTAGTATTTAGAGCGGCGAATGCGACAGGAAAGTTAACGGCGAACACGAAACAACATGCGTATGATCGCCAAGGCTCTGTCCAACTCGATTATCAGTTTACGAAAAATGACACGACGTCTGCTGCGTATATCGATTGGCAGTCAGGCTATCCGATGCAAGGGAATTTTGAAGCGATCGGTGTAGCGATTTACGGAAACGGCGGTAATCATTGGGTGCGCGGTCAAGTGAAAGATGCGAATGGCAAAACACATTCAATCGACTTCACTGAGCCGAAAGGATTGAATTGGCACGGTTGGAAGCGTGTGACGGCGACATTGCCAAGTACGATTGCGCAACCTGCCGTATTAGAGTCGATTTACGTCGTCGAAACAGACGGAGCGAATAAGAAGAACGGTTCGGTCCGCTTCGATGAGCTCATCTTATATCCGAGTGCGTCAGAAAAGTTGTCACGCACGTGGAGTTCGAGCGCAATAACGATGACAGTACCGGAAAATAAAGTATTTAACGTCCGCTTCACGCAACCGATGGATATGGCAACATTGACGGATGCGAAGTATACGTATATCGAGAATCGAGAAGGGGTGCGCTACCCTGTTCGTTTAACGAAGCAAGACGATCGAACAGTCGGTGTCCAAGCGACGACCGCTTTACCAGCAGGAGAATATTCTCTCGTCATTACAGCGGCTGTTACGAATGCGAAAGGGAAACCGATGAAAGACGACCACGTCTTATATTTCAAAGTGAATTCGTGAACTACCCGCCACTTAGTTAACCTTCCGGTCTACTTGAAGTGGGGGCTTCTCGACTTGTCGTTGCTTTTACTAGCCAACGAAAATTGACCGAGCTAACCCTCGTGTTCCACAAGTTTTTGTTACTTATGATAACGCTAATAAGCGAATGCCTTCATTTTTGATATTGATTGCTGAATTGTAGTCACGATCTGCCACATAACCGCATGAACAACGGTAAGTGCGTTCAGATAATTTCATTGGTTTTTCTGCACCACAACAAGAGCATTTTTTAGTAGAAGGAAACCATTTATCGATTTTCACAAGCTGTTTTCCTTGTTCTTTTAGCTTGTACGATAAGAATGTAGTGAACATTCCCCAACCGTTGTCGTGAACGCTTTTACCAAAGTGAAGGGCTTGAGACATTCCTTTCATGTCTAAGTCCTCAATTACAACAGCATCATAGGTTGACACTAATTCT
>NZ_JBHTJF010000037.1:0-5361 GCF_042675605.1 Savagea faecisuis | reverse complement strand
TTTGTCGTTCGTGTATTGATACTTTCTATAAACGTTTGGTGTCCAATGTGTAGTATCTCCTATGACTGCTAGTAAAGCTTCCATAGACGTTGCAACAAATCCTCTTACACCCGAAGGTGTAAAGTTATTTTTTTTTCTCACTAAAAACAAGCCACCTTTTCTATCAGTACCTTCATGCTTTGCAGCTTCGGCCTGATCCAAAAGAGTAGCTTTAGAATTTTTTGTTCGGTATTTAGTAAGCGAGTTATGTAAAATTAAGTAAAGAATTTCACTCATGTTAATGCTTGAATTTATTGTCATTGTGTTCACCTCTTCTATTAGTGAGAGAACATCAATGCTGCTAGCTTTCTACTTAACCCTACATACAATTATAAATATAAATTTTCGTTGTTTTATATTTATAATTCTGTATAATGAAGATGTATATATTTCATTCTACACTCCTCTTGGAGTTAGAGTGTGTAGGGTCTTTGTTGGGTGCCACCAGCAAAGATATCTCTAAACCACTTCTATTACCGTAGAAGTGGTTTTCTATTTATATACTAGTTTATCACATAATCCTTGCAATGTAATATTTCTATAGAAATATTAAGTTCCTATCAAGAATTCTTCAATGAAAGATCATACCTTTACATATTGTTTCTTATTAGAAGTCGTTTTTTCTATAAAATCAACACTCCTTATTCTACCTCTTTTAACTCTTTTTAAAAATTCTCGACCTAGTCACAAACGATCAGCTTTACTTACACGCTTCCATTATACTTTTTATTTTATTGTTTCTTTTTTTACTATTTTATAATTTGAATTTTTTCAAAGACATTTTCAACTCTTCATCTTCAATTCCCAAATAACGTTTGGTCACTTCCTGCGAACGATGGTTAAAGATAATCATCAATGTCGCAATGTCCTTCGTCTGTTGATAGTAGTGATAGCCGAACGTCTTTCTCAACGTATGTGTACCGATGTCTTCACGGCCGATCCAGTCGGCTGCTTTCTGAAAGATACGGTATGCCTGTGTACGAGAAATCGGTCGCCCTGTCCGTTCGGACGCAAATAAATACGCCTCGTCGCTCTTTCCTTCCACATACTCCGCAATCTCTGGCATGATCGTATGCAAAAAGACCGTACGCCGTTTCTTCGTCTTTTGTTCTTGAATGATGACTTCCGTCTTTCCTCGCACGTCGCCAACCTTCAATGGTAATAGATCACTGATTCGTAGACCTGTGTTAATCCCTAGATCGAACAACAAACGATCTCTTTCGGCCCTGCGCCCTCGATCGAGCGCCTGGCGAAACTCTTCGATTTCTTCAGCCGATCGTAACGGCTGAACATTTTCACGTGGCTTCATGCAGCTCCCTCTTTCTATGTATGGTTTATTGTTCATTTTAACAGAAACCGTACTTCTTTTTCAGCCATAAAAAAAGAACCGCTCGGTTGAGCGATTCTTGATGTACGGTTCTAACCATAACCATACACTATTAAATTTTTATTAATAACACTACTAAAAATTTTTAAACAAAGTTACATAACTGAAATTTAAAATAGATCTATTTCTTCACATCACAAACAGGAAACAATGCTCGTTGTCACTTCGCATTGTTTCCAACCCCATTTTCCCGTATCTCGTCTACTTTTTTCATACATAATTTTTTATTCATAATAGAAATTGTTCCTGATCCATCGCATTTTTTAGAACAGAATATGTTTACCTCACAGCTGCACTCTCTCTTACGCACCACCTTGTGTGCTTCTCGAACGATTCATATGGAATCTACTCAGCAATGGTCAGTTGCCTTTCTAGCGCATGGTACATATCCCTAACCGATGACTTCTTGAACAAGTGTTTGATTCTTTAGTACACAGTTGAATAGTTCTATACCTTTTGTTTTTCTTCTACTGATCTGTTGAACAGCCCTTTTCATTTCCTTTTGCATTTGTCCTTCGCTCCTTTTCTTATCCTTTTTTAAATTTAAATTTTACCTGCTGCTTTAATCCTCTAATTTTTTCTACATATGAACCTAGAAATCTTTAAACTTTTAATTTTATGAATCTTAAAAATAATTTTCTAGCCGATCCATTCTACAATTTTAATTTTTAAACTACTTGATTTGTTTTCATTTCGAATCCTGTATAACTCTGAACCTTGCTCGATCCAATGAATTAATGTATTCCTTCTCCTTTTCATTTCCTTTTTTAAATTTAATTTTATTCCTGTTGCAATCGTTCTAATACCTTCTACTTATCATTTAAAAAAATCTATACTTCTTTGATTCAAAAAACTGTTTCAAAAACCTTTATTCCTTCAAATAACTGCTTTGACTCTGCTTTGTGCATTTTTCTACTTGAACCTTCTGTTAAACTTTCAACCTGTCTTGATCCAATCAAACCAATATTTTTCAATCTCTTTGCGTTCCCTTTTTTATAGTCCACCTTAATTATACCAGGACCCTTTTTAGTTTTCATGTTTTCATAAAATTCCAGCTACCTTCTTCATACAAAAAGGTAGAACCTCAAATGAAAGTTCTACCTTCGCTGCATTTCCTCTATATACTATTTGGTGACTGAAAAATGTTCACCTGTTCAAATTTATAATTAGATTGATATTTTTTACACACTATAATTTTTAAAATCTAAATACGTTTTCGCCAAATTGAAACGTTCTTTCCCATGACCTAGTTCTCCATGCACTTGATCCATTGCTTTAATTGCCTTCTCGTACGATGGATCGTCTTGCTGAAACCCCTTATTCGCTCGAAATCCTTGGTGTAAATTGTCTACGATACGATTCGTTGCGTCCAACACCGTAGGATCCTTCTGAATCGATTCTAAGAAACGTTCTCTCGCATAGAGATGGCGAAACCCATGTACTGCCCCTCGATCGCCCTTATGAATCCCTAAGCGCTTAATAACAACATTCACACTCTTGTTCAAATAATCTTTTGTTGTTGGACATAATCTATCCGTTTCATTCTTCAAGCGACCGAGTTCTTCACCTAAATAATTATTCCACTTTGAAGCGACTGGAATGTAACGATAACGATTCGCCTTCGTCACATGGGATCGATCGCCTGAATGAATGACAATATCATACGCTTGCCGCTCTTCATTCCACTGGAAATGTCTCTTCTCGATCAACGACGCTTCTTCTGCTCGCAAACCTGCTATCCTCGACAGAATGACCCCTCTAAATACATCAGGACGCGTTCTACGAAGTTCCTCAAGTATTCGATTAGCTTCCTCCTTAGAATAGCTCCTCATCGCTCTTGACGTGTTAGCGTTATAATCCCCTCGGTCATCTCTTGTAAAATACCCTACTTTATCACCATACAATGTAGAAATAGCTTCCTCACTTTGTACGAACTTCTCTACACCATTTGAAATCTTAATCAACTTCGATTCTAAATTTACGATGGTAGACTCTTTCAGCCCTGCCGATCGCACCTCGAAATACTCTAAGAAATGTTCTCGCTTTAAATCTTTAAAATAAACAAGCCCTCTATTCTCTAGATATTCAGTCATCTTTTCGCACTCTAATTTATATTTTTCCCATGTACCTTTACTAAATATTAAATACTCTTTCTCCATTACATTTGCGCTATGTTTCTTTCGGCCAAGCCCATGCAATGTATGAAACGAATCCTTTAATCCCTGTCGGATCGTTAACTGTTCCAAACGTTCTTGCTTTTCTTTGGCCTGCATCTTTAAATTCTTCTGCATTTTCATCTCACTACGAAGTTTACGTTCAGAGCGATCACGTTCTCTTTCACGTGATCGCCGTTGAAACTCTTCTAGCGTCTGATCACCATAAAGCCTTAACATAGCCCTAACCGCCCTACTAGAAGGCTTAATCCCCTCTCCTCTCATAAGTTTCTTAAGTAAGACAAGCTCTGCCTTAGAAAATTCTGGAATAGCCATGACATAGAACACCTCCATAATAAAAACTACATCTCAGCAACAGGACAATAGAAATATGTAAGGCAGAGTGGAGTGTTAATTTAGCCCCCACCACTAACACGCTCAAAACCGCTATCTGTCGGTGGTTTCAAGAGTTTCTCTAGGTAGTTAAATGTCATGATCGATGCTGGGTTATATTCAATTGTGTCGTGCCACTTATTCATAATATCTCTCGCATATCCAATGAACATTTCAGATTTTTCTTTATTTAGGCGAATGATATGTTGCATAAAGAGTTCAACCGTTGTCCAATAAGTGATAGCCCCTCTGCCTTTACCTGATACCTTGCGAATGATTTGTTTTGATTGCTTAATAAGCACGTTCAATGTACTTTGCGGAAGATCTAACGCTTCGCAAAGCTGTTTTTGGGTATGCTGAATAAACGGTTCACTATCATTTTTTTGAACCGTGATGTATTCAACAATATCTTGTTCCCATTCTTCATAATGACTTCTAACACGTTCAGAACGATCTTTTTTATGTTTGTACCAGCAATTATAGCCCATATTGACTGAAATGTTTTTCCCGTTAGGTACGTGCAATTCTAATAATTCTTTAACGTATTCTGCTTTCGGTCCATTGTATTTGCCCGAATAAGCGGATCGTACAATAACTTCTACTTCTTTGGGTTGTAAAGGCGTTTGTAAGTTAGAGTTGTAAACATCTAATAAGTTATACGCATCTTCTTGTGACTTGCCATCATGGTAGTAAGCAAGCGCAAGTGTAAACATGATATTATTGCGCCCTAACTCTCCTTTCGCACCTCTTACTTTACTTGTACCTAATAATGCGTAAAACCATTCTGATTGAGAAATATCTGTGCTACCTTTTTTATATGGAACAACATACAAAGGGCGTTTTAAATCATCGTCAACACGCATAGACCAATCAATGAGCATCTTTGCATGGTAGAGCTGCTCTTTTTGATAGAACACGATGTTGTCCTTTTTAGGTACTCTGAAAAATCCGAAATCATTACAGAATAAATCAGCTTCAACATTTCTTAAACTTCTTTTTAAGTTGTTTGAAATACGTTTTGCTACAGCTAAACTTCTGAATTTATTTTTATTTGAAATGAAAATCGGCTGTTCAAGAACGAAATAAACTTGATATCCACGAGTGGATTCAATAATCATAGTTGGCACACCGATAGAATCATCCATACAAGTTAACACAATGTCATTAACGCTATATTTCTTTGTATCAATATCGATAACAAACGTATTGATCTGCTGTAAGTTTCCTTCTTCAAAACCACATACATATTTTCTTTTGTCGTTCGTGTATTGATACTTTCTATAAACGTTTGGTGTCCAATGTGTAGTATCTCCTATGACTGCTAGTAAAGCTTCCATAGACGTTGCAACAAATCCTCTTACACCCGAAGGTGTAAAGTTATTTTTTTTT
>NZ_JBHTJF010000036.1:0-26902 GCF_042675605.1 Savagea faecisuis | reverse complement strand
AATTATTGCGAAAAGGCTTAGAAAAATAACTTTGGCTAAAGCCAACCGAAATTCATCTCCCACCTACTCACTGAGCTACACACTTCACGTTCCTTGAGGTGGGAGACTTCTTTCGGAAAGCCGTTAAAGGAGTGTCTTCTCCATCGTAACGACGGCTAGAGGATGTCCGTGTCGTTCTATTTCTTTTTGAGCGACGAGCGTGTAGCCGAGCTTCTCGTACAGCGCTATATTTTCTTTCACATGCATGCGTACATCACATGTAATGATCGGTAACTGCTTCTGGCGAGCAATCACTTCTAACTGTTGAATGAGCGCTTTCGCATACCCTCGGCGGCGACTTTCTGGACGGACCGACAAACGTGAAAAAGCGAGTGCCCCGTCACGAATGACGTAACGGACGACCGCTTCCACTTTTCCTTCCACACTTAATTGCAAGGCTCGCTCTCCATGTTGTAAAGCTTCTGCAATCGAACGACTCGTCTCTTCTAACGCACTTGACGGAATAGGCGCCTCTTTATATTGAGCGAACGCTTCTTGCATCACTTCATAAATCGTGCTGGAATTTTCTGTATGTTCAATTTTCATGCGTCCTCTTCCTCAATCTCTTCGACATAAGGAGAAACCCGAATCGTTAATTCATCGCGCTCTTCATCGTACGTATGTGTTTCGAAGCGGTTGTAAAACCAACTGTTCGCTTCATCGTCCCAAGGAAGATCGATACGTTCTTCATCATTCGAGTGATACGTCACCATGACGTACACTAAATTGTGATATTTTTGAATGCGTTCAAAATTATCTAGTTCATCGATTTCATAATAGAGTAGACGGCTTGTCACATCATCGCGAATCGAGCCTTTCAAGACGAGCTCAAACTCCTCCACTTCTAAATAGCGGTGAAAACCCGTTTGAAGACTTCCGACGAGTCGCTGACTAATTCCAGTCAACTGTAAATCTCGAATGTGCTCAAGCTCCACTTGAATCACTTCACAATTTTCAAAAACGAGATTCATTTTTTGAATATGTTGTAGCATGATGAAACATCCTCCTTTTGACGCTATCATTCCCTCCATTATAACGACCTTTGGATGAACGTTCAATTGAAAGACGCCATGAAACGAAATGTCTCACGGCGTCTAATGATCTTGATCTGTTATTCTGTTTTTTCACGTTTGAGCCAGTGGCGACGCGCTTCTTTTTTCAATTCGCGTTCCGTCTCTTTCGCTCGCTCAATTTCCGCTTCTACTTGTGAATAGGTGAAACGAACGACTTCTCCACCGAGCTCCTCTTTAATTAACGTATCGAGCACGTTCGGAGAAAATTCAGATGCGATCGCAATTAAACCGACCGATTCTTCCGTTAATACATTCGCGGTACGGCTAAATGCGGAGTTCGCTTCTTCCACTTCGCGAATGTCACCCACGCTGCCGATCAATGAACCTGTCGTCCACCCGAGTAATAAACCGAGCGGCCCGCCGATCATACCGACGAACGCACCGATTAAACCACCGGCAAATAAACGGTCACTTCCTGTTAAATCTGCACCTTCTAAAATTTTGAACCCTTCGCCTTTCACGTTTTCTACGACGGCGAGTTGTTCTACTTCAATTTTTCCGAGACGGCTTTCATTTTTCAATTTCGCAAATGCTTCGTACGCTTTACTGTTTTCGTCGAACGTCATAACAATTACACGTTTTTCCATGTTTTTTGCACTCCTTCTTTATTATCTATATATTAGTATAATACCTAGTTGAAGGAAGTTTCAAACATTTCCCATTATTTCATCGCTTCAATTGTGATGATTTCACTATGAACAGTCGGTTCTTTCCCGTATTGATAATCACTCGATACGTGTACGTCACGGAATCCGATCTCTCGCAACATTTTTTCAATCGTCGCGATTTTATGCCAATATAATGTAAACGATTGCAATTCTGTCTCGATACAACGGCCGTTTTCCCATTTCTCGTACTTCAGTAAAGTCGTCGTCGACTGTTCGATCCAGTCGATTTGCAACGGTTTGCTCTCAAGTGTCAAACCGCTCATTTCCGTTAAAGGTACGACCGATGTCGACGGAACATTCGACCAATCTGTCGGAAACGCAAAGTCGACGATCGCGCGCCCACCTTCTTGTAATGCCTCATAAAATTGACGAAATAACGGCTCAAGGTCACTCCCTAATAATCCGACAGAACCGGTCGGCATGATGATCGCTTCGTACACATCATGTTGATTGAGTGCGAGCAAGTCCCCTTGCATCAGCTTTCCTTCTACTTGATGTGCTTCGCAATGCGCGCGACAAATCGCAAGCATTTCTTCGGAAAGTTCGATGCCTTCCATTTGAAAGCCTGCTTGTGCGAGCGGGATGAACAAACGTCCTGTTCCGACACCCGCTTCTAACACTTTCCCACGCACATTAGCTAAGCGCGATTGATAATATTCGAGATCGCCACCAATCGAATAACCGACAGGCTATGTCGCTTCGTAATACGCTGTGCTCAGCAGACCGTAATCAATGAACATCGCAAGCCTTCACTTCTTCGACGACGCGTTCTAATGAATCGACGATGACGCCGTTTTTCTTAATTAAACCGACGACGAATAAATTGCGATACACAAATTGATTTTCCGTCGCGTCTTCTCGTAAAATATTGAATTTTTTCTCATTCGTACGCCCTTGCTGACGCACGTCTGTGAACACGCCAACAATCGGACGACCGAGACTTGCGAAATAACCAATTTCGGCTGCGACGCCTGAATCGATTTCCACTCCGTCTAAAAACGCAATTAACACGTCGCTTTCTTCTAGTGCTTGTAAATCTGCTTCCGCAATTTGTTCGCTCGTTGCGAATGCTGTTTTGTCATTGATTGCTGGATTTTCTTGTGGAACGTACAGTTCAATGTGCGGAATCGCTTCTCGTAACTGTTTCGCACACGCTTCGTTCACTATGCGGTCCGCTAATGAAAATAAACCGTTTGCTAAATATGCTTTCATCCTTTTTCACCTCTCGTCTATTATACGAGGTATCGCATCACTTGGCATCTATTATCGAGAAATCACTCGCGGATGCTTGAGGGGGTTCAGATGCTGTCAGTACACCGTTAAACTGCACTTCAATCGTATCGCCCTCTGCCATATTTTTGAACGCATCTCCATCGACATCTGCCATATGGAACACGATCACTTTCGTCGGAGACCCGCTCGTCACATGAAGTGTAACGTCTGTTCCGACGATTGATTCAACTGTCCCTTGCACCGTCACTGTCGTTTCAGGTGCGTTCGGTTTTTCCGCTTCTGTCGGCTCTTCCGCTTCTGGATCAACATTCGCTCCGTCACCACAACCTCCTAACAGTAAAGCTCCACTCATCATGCTTACTATCATCCATTTCTTCATATAAATCCCTCCATTCCATTTATGCCCGTTTTTCACCATTTCAAACGCGTTGACATTTCGTCAACGTTATTTTAAAATATAGAAAGTTTGAAAAGGAGGGGTGTGCAATGAGTTTGAAAAAGTGGATGACGGAACAACTCGCCATGCGCAATTGGTCTTTACGCTATTTCAGCGAACGGGCATCGATCGATGTCGCGACATTATCTAAAGTAATGAACGGCAAACGCGCCTTAACTTTACAACATGCTGAAAAAATTGCAGAAGCATTCGACTGCCCGATGAATGATTTACTTCATGCGGCTGGCTATCCGATTGAACGAACCTCCCCTTACATGCAACAAATTACTGATGAAATTAGCAAAGTGACGAAAATGACCGAAATAGAATGGCACAATCATCTTCAAACATTAGTACTGACGTATGAGGAAGAAAGTGTAACGCCATCAGGTGAACATCAAATTGCATCTGAATTTCCTCAAAAAATGAAAAACTTACATCAAAAAGGAACATGGTTGACGACGATTCAATCATTTTTCGAACAATTTCAACAGAAAGAACGTCCTACAGTAGAGCTCATGATTCTCGGTGGCGCCTTACTGTATTTTATTGCACCCATCGACCTGATCCCCGACTATTTATTCGCAATTGGGTATCTTGATGATGCGTTGGCGATTCAGCTCGCCTCTCAAAAATTAAAGTTAGGAAGTTAAATGATGAAAAAATGGTTACTAGTTTTCCTCGTGACCGTTACGGTTGTCGGAGCGGGCGCTTTCGGTTACGCCTATTATCAATACGACCGCGTTCAACAAGTTGTCGAGGAAATGAATACGAATTTAACATTCGAAGAAGAACGTCCGGAAGTACGACCGATTACAGACGCTTTTAACGTGTTACTTCTCGGCATCGGCGATCGCCCAGGAGATCCGGGACGAGCGGATTCCGTCATTTACGTGTCGGTAAACCCTAAAAAAGAATCGATTCTTGCATTTAACTTACCACGCGATACATACGTCCCGATTGCAGGGACGAACCGTTCAGACAAATTAAATCATGCGTATGCTTACGGCCGGACAGAAATGACCGTCAACACGGTGGAAGATTATTTAAATATGCCGATTGACTACATCATTCAAGTGAATATGAACGGATTCCGCGAACTCGTTGATGCTTTCGGCGGCGTCGAAGTTGATAATCCTTTCGCTTTCGAACAGCGCGATGAATTAAGCGTCGTTACTCATGAATATGAAGAAGGACCGATTCATCTCGACGGTGAGCGTGCCCTTCATTATGCACGCATGCGCAAATTAGACCCACGCGGCGATTTCGGACGCAATGAACGACAGCGTCAAGTGATCCAAGCCGTCATCGAAAAAGCAAGTTCGATGAATACTTTATGGAAAGTTGATGAATTATTCACCATTTTAGGTGATAATGTAGAGACGAATATTTCGTTTGACACACTAAAAAATATGTTCTTAAATTACCAACAGACGTGGAAACATTTCCCGATTGACGTCTTTGAAGTCGACGGCGAAGGAGAACGTATTGATGGCGTCTATTATCACGTCGTACCTGAAGAAGAACGACTTCGTGTGCAACAACGTATTCAGAACCATCTCGAATTTGAAGGAGAGCCTTTATGATTTCTGCAACTTTATTAATCGTCGGTTCCATCAGTTTAATTTTATTCGCATTGATCGGTTTTATCGTGTTGAAATCAGACATGCCTTGGATTGATCACTTTTGGATAAATGTGATGGAATCGATTCAATGGACACCACTTCATTGGGTAATGCGCATATTTACGCTATTTGGAGATATTTTATTTTTATCCATTCTCGTGCTCGCTTGCATGCTTTATTTCATTAAATATAATAAAAAGAAACATGTCATTGCACTCGGGATGATTTATGCGGGATATATTTTCGTCAATCAAGTGTTCAAACGTATCATCGACCGAGAACGTCCGCATGTCGAGCGCATCGTAGAAGTGACAGGTTCTAGTTTTCCGAGCGGACATACGATGGGCGCTTTTGCGATTTACGGAACGTTGCTCGTGTTCGTACTTGCCTCTAAAAAAATGCAACCCGTCCAAAAGTGGCTCATTCCACTTCTCGCTTCTCTTCCTTTCGCTGTCGCCTTAAGCCGCAATTACTTAGGCGCTCATTATATGACTGACGTGTTAGGCGCTGCATTTTTAAGCATTACCGTCATTTGTTATACGCTCGCTTTACCTATTTTTAAAAAGAAAAAGTCACAGTCTCCCGAGTGATCGGCAAGACTGTGACTTCTTTTATGTGAAAATATGGCGTTGAACGTACGTCGTCACTCCTCGAATCATCCAAAATAATGCGACTACTGCCCAAACAATATATGTCAACGGGACGAAAAAGAAAAATGGCTCATGTACAATTCCATTCGCATCCATATAACTCGTCATCGCATGCGTAAACAACATCATTCCGCTCAAGACGAGCGAGAAAAAAGTCCACCCTAAATGTACACGCATGAACATCCCTTCTTTCTTTCACTTCATACTAAAAGGACGCATCGCTTTTCCAAAAGTTGCAAAAGTTCGTCTTTCACCTACTTCATTTCATTGCGACGAACGCTAGACATGGTATACTGAAAGACAGCTTATATGATAGAAGGAGTTTGATGATATGATCCGCTTCCCGACCCGCGGTGGCCGCATTATTAAAACGGGAATTGCTGCGTTTTTAACCGCTTTTATATGTGATATGCTCGGTTGGTCTCCAGCATTCGCCGTCATTACGGCCATCGTTACAATTGAGCCGACCGTATCGGACTCCATTCGAAAAGGATTCGTGCGCTTTCCCGCTTCCGCCATCGGAGCTTTTTATACGGTGACGTTCGTGTCGATTTTTGGCCATGCACCGATTACATACGCATTGTCCGCTGTGTTGACAATTGCGACGAGTTATAAATTAAAATTACATGACGGATTGTTAGTCGCGACATTAACAGCAGTTGCGATGGTTGATGCGGTACAAGGAGAGTTTTTAGCCTCTTTCGGCGTCCGCCTCGGAGCGACGACGATTGGACTGCTCGTTTCCACAGTGGTCAATATGTTCGTACTTCCTCCTGACTACACGAGAGAAATCGACTCGCGTATCACCCGTATTCAAAAGAATATCAATGCCCTTCTCGGTTGGACAGGTCGTCACTTCACCGATTCTGATCCAGACTTTGCCGAAACGGTACTCGGGTTGACGAAACAGACACGAAAGGAAATCGCTCAAGCGGAAGCGTTAGCGCATTTCCAAGAAAAAGATAATTTTCATCCGTTCGTCTCGCACGATCAAGAAAATTTAGAATGGCAAATGGAACAACTACACCGTCTCGAACAAGTCGTGTATCATATCGAAAATATGATGCAAACATCGACGACCGATTTAACTTGGTCTGAACATGAACGAAATATGATTGTCGAATCAATCGAGCGACTCATTGAGCGCATCGGACAAAAAACATTCGACCATGATGCGCATGCGACAGAAATTTTACAATTGACGAAGCGATTGTTTGCGCCGACGAATGATACGACATATGACTCGATTCCATCTGAAGTAATTCTTTTATATGAATTGATCGCCTTATACGAACAAATCGCAAAATGTTACGCAAATGAGCACCCTACTGAATCGTAGAGTGCTCGTTTTTTAATGGGAAGATTTCGTATTTAAGTCGACATAATTTTGAAGGCGTGTCGTACCGCGCCAATAATGATAAATGAGACGGTCAATCCAAAGGACGGCTTCTACTTTCGCGATCGCTTCTTCGATATTCGTTTCATTGGAAGCGGTACGTTCAAAATATTCTTCCCGGCGACGTTTCCGTTCAGATGCCATTTGCGTCGAAGCTTCTTTCAATAAAGAAGCGACTTGTTGGAGTTCGCCTTCTTCTTGTAGACGCATTTTCATATCGACGAACACGTCGACCCATTTTTCATTCAATTTATCTTTTACGATAGAAGATTCGATCATTCCCGCTTCGGTGACGACACGGATGAGACGATTCAAATGGTCGATCGTATGTAATAGTTCAATATGTTTCGCCCGGTCTTTTTTCGTATCGGACGGGATGCTGCCTAAAAACTGGCTCGTTTCTTCCAATGCTTCCTCGATTAACTGCAACTGTCGCTCCGCTTGTTCCGTCATTTTCGGCTTTGCGATCAGCTGCAAAACGAAATCTGTCGTTTCGCGCGTAATCGCAATTAATGTCGTGTACGTCACGTCGAGCGCAATCGCAGGAACTGAAATAATTTCTGGATTTAAATGTTCGGTTAACGTATTTTCTTTCTCTTTCACGATGCGCATAATCAGTTTTGCAAACGGCTGAATGAGCGGAATGAAAATGAGTGCGCCGATTAAACTGAAGAGCGTATGGAAAATAGCGAGCCCGATTGTTTCATCGAAGCTTCCTGTCATCGCCGTCGTAATTGTTTTCGTTATATATATGACAAAAGGTGCGGTCAATGTGATGACAATGGCAGTAATGACGTTAAACAGCAAGTGCGTCATCGCCGTACGTTTCGCTGCGACGGATGCACCGATCGCGACAAACATCGCCGTCGCTGTCGTCCCGACGTTTTGTCCAATGACTAAATAAACCGCTTGTTCAAAATCGATCGCGCCCGCAAATAATGCGGTCAACGTCGCAGCCATCGAAGCACTCGACGCTTGCATCACAATCGTCATAAAAATGCCGATAATAATTAAAATAATTTTGCCGCTCCACGTTCCGGACGTAAACGTGTCGAACGCAATCAAATCTTGCGCCGCTTCCATCCCGGTTTGTAAAACGTCGATTCCGTAAAAGAGCAAACCGAAACCCGTTACAATCCCACCGTACGCCTTAAAATCACGCGGGGCGATAAATTGCGTGAGCACACCGATTCCGATGAAAGGTAAAGACATCGCGGCTAAACTAATTTTAAATCCGATAAGTGAGATGATCCACCCTGTGCTCGTACTTCCGATATTCGCTCCGATAATGACCCCGATCGACTGCGTGAACGTGAGTAAACCTGCACTGACAAAGCCGATCGTAAGCAATGTCGTCGCTGTTGAGGACTGCATCAAAATCGTCATAAAGGTCCCTGACGCAACCGAGCTTAACGTTCCACCAGTGAAACGATTCAGCCATTTCTTCAAAGCATCCCCTGCTAACTCTTTCAACCCGTCCGTTAACATCATCATACCGAGTAAAAAGAGTCCGATGCCCCCTATAACATTTACCAAAAAAAGTCCTCCTCCTTGAAATGATTGTATAAATCTTACCACTTTGTGAATAGTCCGTAAATAACAGAAAACACTCTACTTAAAAAAGTAGAGTGCTTACATCAACCCGATAAAATATCCGAGTGCCGCAAATAAAAAGCCTTCGAGCGTACTTTTCATTAAAAAAGAGAAAAACAACGCATACTGTTTCGCTCTCCACTGTTGTGCTAACCGAACGAAGACGGTAGAAAACGTCGTAAAAGCACCGCAAAAACCGATGCCGAATGCTAAATAAAGCGGCTCTCGTAAAGCGAGTGCGAACAACCATCCGAACAACATCGAACCGATATTATTCGTCCAGACAAGTGCGCGGCTTTCATCTTGCATCGCACTTTGAAGAAAGTAACGCGCAAGAGCACCGAGCGCTCCTCCAAGCATGACGAGCATCATGACGAACGCCTCCTTTTATACAGATCACCTACGACTAGCCCGAGCATCGCACTGACAAATCCGATAAAAAAAATAAAGATGAATAAAATAAGACCGAGTAACGGTTCATTTAATGTGCGCTCGAGTAAATGAACGTGTACAGCAGACATCGTCGTAAACGAACTTAAAAATCCTGTCGCAATGAGTGGATGCCAACGCTCTTTCCAAGGTACTTCTACGGTCGTCCAAAGTCCGAGCACAAAAGTTCCGATACCGTTAATGAATAGCAATCGAACGTATGACGTGAGTGTCACTCCCCATATTACATCGACTCCGTACCGACAAGCCGCCCCTAGTGCACCGCCGACAACAACGAACAAAAGGTTGCGTTTCGTCATCCGTTTAATGTTTTAAACGGAACGTATTCACCTAATGGATTTTTCACATGTAATTCCAACATGTAACGGTAACTGACCGGTTCTTCTACGTCCACCCACTGATTTAACGCTCCTACTTCAATGCGATCTTCCGTAATCCCTAGACGTGTCGTTTCATCGGAAAACCACATTAACGCATCGTACAATGTAGACGTCGCATACTTTTGTTCAATCGATGGCTTTCCTTCTTCTTTAAATTGTTGGTAAATGGCTAAACGATATTCCATCCCCATTCCCCCTTTCGTTTGTACCATTATTCCACAAATGATTACGAAAACTCAACTACTTTTCAGTAAACGACAAAAAACCAGCTTCTCTTATAAGAGAAACTGGTTAACTTTTAATGGTTACATCGATTGACGAATGATTTCTTCGATTTGTTCAACGCGAGCACGACGTGGGTTTGTCGCTGCTGTTACGTCTTTCATTGCGTTCGCTGCGAGTGTTGGAATATCTTCTTCTTTCGCACCGAGCTCTGCGAATCCTTCTGGAATGCCGAGGTCTGCTGCTAAACGTTCGATACGTTCGATCGCTTTTTCAGCCGCTTCTAATGTTGAAAGACCTTCAATGTTTTCGCCTAAGTAATGCGCAATTTTAGCGAAACGCTCTTCGCGTCCGACTAAGTTGAACTTACATACGTACGGTAATAACAATGCGTTACATACGCCGTGTGGTAAGTTGTAGAATCCACCCATTTGGTGAGCGATGGCGTGAACGTAGCCGAGGCCTGCGTTGTTGAATGCCATTCCGCCTAAAAATTGAGCGTATACCATCATTTCACGAGCTTCCGCATCTTGACCGTTCGCATAAGCACGTGGTAAATATTTCGGAATTAATTCGAATACTTTTTCAGCCGCTGAATCTGTTAATGGGTTCGCATCAACTGATACGTAAGCTTCTACTGCGTGCGTTAACGCATCAAGACCTGTCGCTGCTGTTAATGCTGGTGGAAGACCGTACATTAACTCAGGGTCATTGATCGAGACGAATGGTGTAACGTGTTTATCCACGATTGCCATTTTTACGTGACGTGCAACGTCTGTAATGATTGTGAATTTCGTCATTTCACTTGCTGTTCCTGCTGTCGTATTGATCGCAACTAATGGAACCATCGGATGTTCTGATTTATCTACACCTTCGTAGTCGTGAATCGTGCCACCGTTTGATGCGACAATTCCGATACCTTTTGCAGCGTCATGGCTTGACCCGCCACCTAATGAGACGAGTGAATCACAGTTTGCTGCTTTAAATGCTTCCACACCTTCCGCAACGTTTTGATCCGTTGGGTTTGGCTCTGCTTTCGGGAAAATTTCAACTTCGATATTTTCCGCTTTAATAATGTCAGCAATTTTGTCAGCTAATCCTAAATTGAATAAGCCTTCGTCTGTCACTAACAATACTTTTTTAGCGCCTGCTCCTTTTAAGCGGACTCCCGTTTCTTGAATTGCACCAGCACCGAAAAGGTTCGTTGTCGGCATTGAAAATGAACTTTGTTTAGCCATAAGGCATCCTCCTTGAGTAAATTCCACAAGTGAGATTGACGTTTTAACGTTCTTGTAGAATAGTTTAAGTATAGGACGATTACATTTGTTCATCAATCATTATGCTCACAGCAAAAGCAATAAAACTGTTTAAAATCGCCTGATTATTAGTTTTTTTACATAAATGAACTATTATTTAGTATCTTTAGGTAAAGATATTATACTTAATAAAAAATACTATTCTAACTTAGTGGCCACTATTTCTCTATGAAACTTATTTTTACTCGTTCCTACAAAAAAGAAGCGATCTACCTTTCGATAGACCGCTTCTGTCATTTTATTTACGCTGTTTTTAAATGATCCTTATCCTTGAATAGAGCCCGCGATAAATAAATAGGCGACTCCTGTAAAAATCGCAAAACCGAAAGCGACGAGCGCTAATGTATCGGCTAATTTCCAATCCATTCTCGCTTGACGATACGGCACATAACTCATCGGCATCATATCATTTTGTGCACGCTGCACATTCGCTAAAATACTTAACGCATAGCCGACTACGAATAAAACGATTTGGCTATACGGAAATAAAAAAATAATATTCACAAATAAACTTGTCATCATTCCACGCTCTTTTCTAATTCAAAATGTCCTCGTTGACCTTTACCCTGTTCATACATGTAATAAAACCCGTACCCATCGTCTTTTTTCAAAATGAGATGAACGGTTCCTTCTGTTATTCGTTCGTGCCATCCGTCTCTTTTCTCATAAAGAAGACCGTTCACAATGACGGTCGGTCCGAGTGGTTCTTCCATTCGGATCGAAGCTGCTGTAGACACGAATAATCCGTCTTCCCATTCCATTTGAATGTTCATCTTCGTCCACGTTTGACGAATCGTACACGTCATCTCCGTCATCGACTCTTTCGTTCCGAACTGCCCTCTGTATTCCCCTCGTATTATAGGTGTACGAATAATACCTAACGTATGAAAAAGCCTTTTCGTCCATAAGGAGCGGTTCACGATGCGCATACCGAGTAAAAATAAAGTGAGCGACGTGATCGGAATCGCGATATGCGAGCCGGGCAAAGTATTTAATTCGTAAGCGAGTAACGAAGCGAATAAAATCGACATTAAGGAAACGTAAAAAATAATCTTATTGCGACTCACGTCGATACTATATGGATGCACCGCACCTCTCCCCCTTCCTAAACTAGTTTCAGTTTATCACGAGGCTACTAAAAAAAACACTTCATTCTTTTGCAAGAACAAAGTGTTTGAGTGATTATTTTCGCAATTGGACGAGTCCGTAAATACTCGTTCCGCTGACGAGTAAAATACCAATCACAAATATGGCAAATGGAAGCGAACTAAAGATGAGCCCCGCTAAAACGAGCATTTCAACAGTCGCTAAGCCGTAGCCGACATACACCCATTGCGTCACCCCGCGATACGTCGCCACAGCGAGCAATACGACGACGAGTAACGGAATGATTATTAATAAAAAGGCAATCGCATAATCGATTGAAAAAATCGACGTTCCTTCCGCCGTGCCAAAAAGTGAAAATGAAGCGATCGGCCAAGCTAAACTGATAATGACGAGCCCAATCGCTATCGTTAAAATCCATTGGAATGTTTTATTCATTGTACTTCCTCCTCATAATAATCAATCATTGCCCCGATACTCGTTGCGCGCACCGCTTCAGATGCAGTCGCTTCGTACAACTCATTCGGACTGCCGACGAGTAACACGCCGCGTATGCGCGGTTCTTTTTTATATGCTTCAAGCACCTTTCCTACGTACGTATCCTTCGTCCGCTCCACATAACGCATCGCATCTTCTACGAACTGGTCAAAAGGGGATGTGTAACGTTCTCCCGCTTCATCCGTTAAAGACACGCCGACCGCAGTACGTTCATCGAGTGGTTCATCATTTTCTGCTTCCCCGCCATCTTCCAACCAATAAGCGACTTCTAACGAACCGAAACGCGAGTTCCATTCTTCCACGGAATAAGACCGGTCTAAAGAAACGGCTAATTCCAACCGTTTCGTCTCGGGCATGCGAAGCAGCTGAGCGCGTTCATTCGCTAGCTCACCATACGACGCAGACGGAGCGTACCACATTTTTAATTTGCGACCATTTTGTAAATACCTCGCCGTCCCACTCGGCTCGAGATACGCACGTGGCTCATAAAATGGGGACTCGAGCATTGCGGTATCTGCCGGTCGAGTGGCAACGAGTGAATACGTGGGCGCTTTCGCCTCCGCTCCCCACGGACGGATACGCTCTTCAAAGTTTCCGATGTAACGATTCATCCCGTATACGTCATAGCGCAATTCTGTGTCGACCATCTTCTCGTGCAAGCGCCAATGATTCCATTGCCAAGCGAGTATACTACTCGTCACAACACTCGTCACGACGACGATAAAACTCGCAAGAATCATATTGCGGTAACTTTTGCGACGCGCTTTTTGAATGACGTTTGAATCTAATTCAAATCGTTCTCTTTCTTTCATATTGTTGTTCCTCCCAACGTTGTTTAAACTGTTTCCGCGCACGATATAAGGAAGTACGCACGTAATCTTCCTTCATCTGCAACAATTGTCCAATCTCTTCGTAGCTATATTCAGCTTCATATTTCAACAATAAAATATGAGCATACGCAGGATTCATCTGTTGTAAAATATGGCGAAACTCTTCTTGCGCTTCTTTTTTAAGCACGTTCGCTTCACCTTCTTCCGCAATTCCCAGAAGCAATCGTTCCATCAATGTTTCATCGACTTGTAAGTGAGGAAAAGCTCGTCGATGACGATACAGATCATAATAATGATGAATGGCGACGCGAAACAACCAGGCTGACGGTTGCTCGGTAGCGATATGAATCCACTGTTCAATCGCTTTTGAAAATGTCACTTGCACGATATCTTCCGCATCTTCTCGCGGGCAACCGAGCTTGCGCAAATAGTTGAAAATGAGCTGCGCTTTCTCTTCGTAAAGCTGTTCTAATGTCTGTTCGGCCACTCCTTTTCCCCCTTTCACCTTTATAACGAATGACGAACGAAAAAGTATACACTTTTTTAAAAAATAAAAAAGACATCGCTTTATACGATATCTTTTCCCTACTTTTTCTATTCAAAAACAACTACGTACGCGGATAGTCTCGATCGTTCCATTCATAGTCGAGCTGCTTTCCTCGGACGAGAAAATCTTCATACGTTATGGCAAGTGCTTCATGTGGCGTCCTGGCATCCGTCGTCGCGTCGAAATATAAATAACGACCGTCAATATGGACGAGATTCCACGCATGCCCTTCTCCGTCACTCACGCCTTGGACGTAATAGTTTTCAATATGGACAGCATCTAATAAAGCGACGAATAGTCTTGCGAATCCTTCGCATACGGCGATATGTTCAGTGAGCGCTCCGTAAGCGGTATTCGAACAATGATAGCCATATGCATCAATGCCCGCTTCTCGTTCCGCCAAATCGTCATCGTATACGACTTGCGTCACGACATCATCATAGAGCGCCTTGACACGTTCTGTATCGGTCATGTCGCTGTGAATAACGCGATGAATGATTCGTTTCACTTCTCGTTGAACAATTTGTCGCTGTCGTTCAATCTCTTCTCGCGGAAGTTCATAGTCGAACCGAATTTCTCCTTCGCCCTCATCTTCCCATAACTCCCAACTGTCCACATACGTCTCTTCCCGACTACATTCGACGAGACATTCGATCATGTCATCCATCGTTTCTCCATCGATGTCTTGTAGAGAAAAAACATAACTTTGAGCGCCGTGCATCATTTCTCGTTTCACTTCTTTATAAAGGGTGGGATATTGCTCAGCCCAACGCTTCTCGGTCATCGTCACCCATTCCTCGTATAAAGGCGAGCGTTTTCGATTGCCTAAAACATATGTTGTGATGAAAATAATGAGTATCATTCCGAACAGCACCATAGGAACACCCCTACTGCAGTATATAACAAAACATACAAAGGAAGTATGTTTCGCTTCCTTTGCATGTTTCACATTAAGCCATTTCTTCTTGTGTAAAGAACGCTTCTCGTTGGTGAGGATGTTTGTCAAGCATCATTTGTTCCGGTTTAATTCCCGCAGCTCGTAAAATCTCAATATTTTGCTCTAAAAATTGATCGCTGCCGACGATGTAAAATAGTCCGTCTCGATCTTCCGCTAACTGTTTTACACGCTCGTAATAGTCCGCGCGATTGTCGACAAATTCCGAAATGAGCTGATGATGTCCTTCCACCGATTCAAAAACATTCGGATATAAATAATCTTTCGTTGAGTCAACGTTTAAAGAATAAAGTTTCTCAATTCCTGTTTGGTCTTCTAAATATTGCAAAATGAGCGGACGGAATGTCGCAAGTCCTACTCCTGATGATAATAAATAGACGTTTGGAATGTGTCGTTGAAACGGAACGTTCGATGACGTTTTAAAAATCGCTACTTTTTCGCCTCGCTCCATATCGCGCAAAATCGACTTAAACTCTGAACATTGTTCTTTAATACGTGTCGTAATGCCGATGTAATTCTCATTTGGCAATGTGGAAATCGACATGTGACGAATGAGGCTGCGATTCGGTTTTTCTCCTGCGTTAAATCCTTCTAAAGCGAAATGTGTATGCGCCCCTTCTTCCCACGTAAACCCTTCTGGCACTTTCAATAAATACGTTTTTACTTGTGGCGTTTCCTCAATAATGTCTTCGATCGTCGTCCAATAAATTTGCATATTCATTCTCCTTCACTCGATGTTACCGCTCACTATACAGGGAGTGATAATCATTCTCAACATAAATGCACATAAAAAAGAGAGATTTTATCCAAAAATGGACAATCTCCCGATTTTTCTCGTTCAGCCTTTCAAGTCGCTCGTTTTCTTCCTATTTTTCTAATTGAGCTTATAACGAATGACCGCTCCTGTTTTAGCATCGTACGCTTGAATATTTCCCGTATGAGGAGGATTCAGTTGAATGAAACTTTGTTCGAATTGTTGAACGAGTTGCCCCTCTTTTTCCACTTCTTCCGTCGGAAACAAGACGTGCGCGTATTGCAAATCTTCTCGCCACTTTGCTTTCACATCTTCTAATGAGACGAGCGGCTCGGCACATTCGTCGATCGTATCGTATAAAGCATGTGTCATATGCGCTTCTTCTACTTTTTGTAAAGATTGATTCCATTGCACGAGAATAGAGTCGCCAACGGGCAACTGTTTATACGTGCGTGAAACATGGACGTGAACGATTTCTTCTTCGATGAGGACATGTTCGACACGTAAAGCAGCATCATGAATGTGCGTCCGAATCCATTCGATCGTAAGCTCTCCCCATCGTTCTTCTTCCGGCGTTAACTCAGAAACAGCAAAATTTTGTACTTCGCCGTTCATTTCTACAACGGGCATCCCGTAAGAAACGTCATACACGAGATGATACGCATCATCTCCTCCGACAAAATCGTCTTGTGACACGTACAACCAGCGCAGCGTCCATTTTGTCGCTTCTGCAACACGAATCGCTAATTGTTCTAGTGTCGTGTTTACGTGAGAAGGAACGATTTCATACGCTACACTCGGAGCGCTGATCATTTCAATGACGCCGTCTAAACGAAGGACGATACCGAATCCGTAAGATTCTAGCCTTTGTTGTTCATGCATGAAATGAAGCGTCACATAATATTGGGCGTCCACTTGCACGCTCGTCACGTCCGTCGAAGTCGTCACATAATCCCCGTATACATGCATGAGCGACTCGCGGCCTCGTCGTTCGAGCGTCTCACGATCTAGCTGCTCTTGCATCGGCACATCATTCGTCGCCATATAATAAATGAGAGGATACGGCGCATCTTCTCGGTATTCATAAATGCCGATTTCCTCTCCGTCTTTTTGCACAACCCCGTCTTCACACGTCGCTTGTAATAGATGAGCGAGTTTCGTCAACATTGATCTCGTCTCCCTTCTCGTAAAATAGAAGAAGAGAAATAAACTTCTCCCGTTACCGCATCAATCGCTGTCGGCACGTCGACATAATACGCACGCGTTCGCGGTGTCGTCCATGCCCACGTCTCTTTCACGCGCAATGACGCTTTCCATTTTTGAAACGCTTCTTCTTCACTCCATTGCGCAAGTTCTACTTCTTCCCACGATTCGTACAAAAGCGGGTCGATATGAAGAGAGAGAAGACGATTTCGTTCCCACTTTGCTTCGACAAAGCGATTCGTCGATTGACCGCCACACAATCGTTCCACAAATACAGTCGTCTCAGCATCTTCCTCTGAAATAGAATGAACACGCCACTCACTATGCGGCACGAGTGACTGGCAAGTCGCTAACGTCTCGCGCACTTCTCGTCTCGTTTCATCGATTTCCTCTTGTTGTCGCTCTTCTCCTTCATCGTGTTCAACCGTGTAAACGTAACGGATTTTCCCTTCAAAAGTCGGACGAGCTAATTGAAGGCACATTCTCTTATGTTGAAGCGCTTCGTTCAACACATCCTCTGGACGCTCTTTTGGCTCTGAGAAGTCGAGCTCTACACATGCTTCACGTTCGAACTGTTCCATGAGTCCATCTCGTCGAATTGTACACGTGATGCCGTCAATCTCGATGACGTACCCTCGCTCTTCCCGGTAATAAAAAATATCCCACGCTCCGTCTTCTACCCGCTGCACTCGCTCGTACGTATAGTGAGTGGGAATAAGCGACGCTAACTGAGCGACTGCGCGCCACATTTCCTCTTCTGAAACTGCTTTTCCAACTGGTGCATATTGTTGTATACGATACGTTTCTCCATTGTTCACAGTACGTGTCGCCACAACTTCATCTTGTACGATGTAATGGATGTGTGGTAATTGCTGTTTGATTTTTCCTTCTTCTTTCAAAATGAACGATTGCCATATCATCTGTAACGCTCCTTAAAAAAATGCCCCCGATCCTTAACGAATGGGAGCATTTTCATTAATTTTTATATCCGCGTGCGCGATTTTTTTGTTCGTTTGCTTTCAGGATGAGAACGGCTGTAAGCATCGTCGTCACCGCTAAAATGAATACTGTCATATTCTTCTCATCTCCTTCCGTTCTCGTTCGTATCTTCAGTATACCCGAAATGTTTCCCATATGAAACAATTATTTTTTATTGACAGTGTGTATATATGAGTATATAGTGTACATATACAGTATATACAGTTTGATTTAAAAGGAGGTGTACGATGACGATTATCATTTCTCCACAAGACTCGACACCGCTCTATGCGCAAATTGTCGAACAGATGAAACGACAAATCGCAGACGGTACGTTACAAGCAGACGAGCAACTACCATCGATTCGGAATTTAGCGAAACAGTTAGAAGTGAGCGTCATTACGACGAAGCGGGCGTATGAAGAGTTAGAAAAAGAAGGCTTGATCTACTCTGTCCACGGACGCGGAAGCTTCGTTCAAGCACAAACAAACTATGTCAAAACAGAATGGCTCCGCCTCGCATTCGAACAAAAATGCGAAGCGCTCATTCAAGAAGGAAGAGCACTCGGACTATCCAATGAAGAAATGCTCGACATGTTACGCATTTATATAGAGGAGGAAACATGATGAAACTCATTCGATTCAGCTTACTGGCCACGATTCCGATTTCTGTAATCGGCATTATCCGAAACGAAGTCGGCTATTTTTCGGTAGCACTCGCCCTGCTCATCGTCTTTAGTCTCATTCAAAAAGGAGGTGTCCAACAATGATTGAATTTCAAGAAGTATCTTTACAATTTAAACATTTTCAAATGAAAAACATTTCCTTCACCATTCCGAAAGGCTACGTGATCGGGTGTATCGGGCGGAACGGTTCAGGGAAAACGACGTTCATTAAAACGATGATGGACTTATACCGACCGACGACAGGACAAGTACTATGGAACGGCGCACTACTCGATCAACAACAAAAAGAAAAAATCGGATTCGTCTATGATGATTTTCATCATTGGAAAAATACGAAGTTAAAAACGGTGCGCAAATTGTATGAACGCGCTTATCCGACGTGGCAACCCCAGCTGTATACACAGTTGCTTGACACGTACGGATTAAATGAACGACAAGCGATCCATCAATTGTCGAAAGGGACGAGAATGAAAGCCCAAATTGCCCTCGCGCTCGCGCATGAACCCGATGTGCTCATCATGGATGAACCGACATCTGGACTCGACCCTGTGTTTCGTCGTACGTTCATTCATCAATTGCGGGATTGGATGGCCGCACGTGAAGATCGAACCTTACTGTTTTCAACACATATTACATCCGACTTAGAACAATTCGCCGATTATATTTTATGTATCGATCAAGGCAATGTGCGATTTTTCTTGCCGACTGATGAATTAGAAGAGCGTTTCGTGCTCGTGAAAGGTCCGGTCGATGCTGTACGAGCGCTCAACTTGCCTATGGAATCGCGCAACAATCAAGCGACTGCTTTAATCGACCGAACGATGACGGCCATCCCTGAAAACTTGTACATCGAACGTGCTCGTTTGGAAGATATTTTATACTTTTTAACGGAGGTGAGCGAATGAGACTCGCATTGTACAACGAATGGCTCCATATGTGGTGGCTCCTTCCTATTCTCGGCATCCACGGAGTCCTCGTCTTTTATGTTGAATTTACCTTTTTACCCGCGTTCGTCTTTTTATTCGTCGGCTTAATCGTCTATCGCATTGCGACAGAGCGGCAAACTGAAACCGAATTGTTGGAACTTAGTTTACCAATCTCACGAGAAGAATGGATTCGTGCACGTTTTCTCTCTCATTTCATACTCGTCACCGCTTTTGCGATCGTCACATATGTCATCATGACGTTAAAATATTATTTTTTTAATGGGCTGCAATCCAACGCTTTACCGCCTTTTCCAGTCGTCACCATTTGGTGGGGAGTCGCCTTGCTCGTGATGAGTATCACTTTTTTCATTTTTTTACGATTTTCGACGAATTGGGCGATTATCATACTCGGTCTTACCTATGCAGGACTCGTCGTCATTATGATAGCGGGGTCACAAGCTTCCGAGCCAGCTAGCTCTTCAATCGACGCCCCATTTACATTACAGGCGATTACAATCACGTTCGCAACGATTGGATTCATCGCATACGTCCTTTCATTTTTAATGAGCATTCGCCATATTCGAAACGTCTCAATCGGTACGAAACGATGAAGCGTATTTTCGTATTCCTCATTATGAGTACATTACTTCTCGTCCTTCTTGTCGAGCGTTTTCCAAAAATCGCGACAATGCGTTCTATCGTATATCCTGTAGCCACACTCATCCTAGTACTCATCGGAGGATACAGCTTTTACTTACAGCTAAAAAAGAAATAAAGACAGGCAACATTTTCCCCCTTCTTTCGTCTCTTTTAGAGGAAAGGAGGGATTGTTATGCGCCATTATAGGATGACGACTGCCCTTAGTTTTGTAACGTTCGTGAGCGTACTTTGCATCGCGATGTTGTTTTTAGAATCGCGTGATTCGGTAACGAGTTATTTCTTTAGTTTTGCCCTTTATTTTACATACAGTTTATTTTTCATTTTACCGCTCTTTTTACTGTTCGGATTTTGTCTCGCACCACTCATCGATGCGTTCATCCGTTCACGCCTAACTCGTTTTCTTTGCTACATGCTATGCGGAATCGGGCTCGCTCATATTTATGAATGGATTCGCCATACCTCATTCATTCCGTCTCTTCGCCTCACCCTCTGTGGCGCAGTCGCTGCTTCACTCTACTGTTTTTTCTCAAAAAAACAAACCTTCTCTGCATACGTTCCGTCTAATCGGGTATGATATTTGTAAGAAAGAAAGGATGATTAGATGAAAAAATGGAAATTCATCACAAGCATCGGACTTGCGACATTGGCGCTCGCTGCATGCAGTAATGAAGAAGGTTCGAAAAACGATTCAACACCCCCTATTGAACAACCTGCTGAAAATGAACAAAATACAGGATCCGAAGTTGAAACACCGAGTATGACGGTCGAAACCGTTCAACAATACTTCGCACCAGACGGCTCGCACTTACATTACCGTGGAATCGGTAGTGAGTTTGCGGAATTAGACGTTCAAGTACGTCACATCGGTGAACATTACGTCGCGCTCGTGGAATCGAACGGAGGCTCTGTCGTCACGACCGTCTATGCACTAGAAGATGGCAACCTCATCCGCGTATTGCGTGAAATGACAGAATTTGAAGAGACGGAAACAGGTGAAATGGGCGATTACATTTTACCGACAGTCGAACGCCTCGATGCGAGCGAAGAACGTGTCGTCGTCTACCGTGAAGATGCGCAAAAAGGAGATACGTTTACGATTGACGATGCGACGTGGACAATTATCGACCCAAGCATGACATTGAAAACCGATACTGAAACGTATGAAAATGTCGTTCATATGCAAGTCGTCAACGAAACATTGACGAGCGATTATTACTACAAAGTCGGTATCGGATTAATTAAACATTATGACGAAATGGCAACAGAAGACAAAGACGATCCATTTATCGTCGATAGCGAATTAGAAAGCATCGAACAACATTGAACTACCACTAGGCTAAAGCCGTAGTGGATTCCTAAGTACAGAGTTCTAACGAGCTCTAATTGATTAGGCGATCCCCGTAGTCCCTACGGTTAGAAGTCTTTCGGCTTCTTTTTTGAGATTAATACTTGCGTTAATATCTCGATCATGATGTGTATGACATGACGGGCACGTCCATTCACGAAGATTGAGATTCTTAACGTCTTTGTTTTTGTATCCGCAATTTGAGCATAATTGAGAGCTGGCAAAAGTCTTAGATACAACTTGGAGTGATGGATACTTCTCATGCAGCATTGGAAATGCTAGCAAAGAGACTATTCAACAGTACATTCAAACATAAGGTAGTCAGGGCTTACATCCCCCAGCCTAAAGACATAGGGGTTTTACGCCCAACCCAATAAAAAAACCGCATGGAATCAATATTTATTGATTTCACGCGGTTTTCTTTTATTTAATTACTGTTTTCAATTTCTTCTTTTAATGATTTTCCTAAAATATAATACTCGGTTTCTTTCGCTGATAAACTATTGTATCGTTTGCGAATCGCCACGTAAAAGACGATACCTAATAAAATCCATAAGCCGAGTAAAATGTAACTTGGTGTCGTTAATGAAGCTGGTGAAAATGGTAAAAGTAAAAGCGCTAAAAAGGCTAAGCTCGAAATCATTCCGATGAGCGCTAATAACTTTTGAAACGGTGCGACTTCTAAGCCGCGCGCTTCTTGTTTCCACGCAAGCACTTTAAACGCTGCGAGAGAAGCGAAAAAGTAAGCGACCGATACACCTGTTGAACTCATATCGACGATCCATGTCAATGCTTGACGACCGAACCAAGGCGTCGGGAGTGTAATTAATGTGACGAACCATACTCCCCATACCGGCACTTTAGACTTTTTCGTCAATGTACGGAAGAAGTTCGGTAACGCACGAGCACGCGCCATTGAGAAAATGAGACGACTCGACGACATGTAAAAGCCGTTTAATCCGGTGAAAATCCCCATCATAATCGCAATCGCTAACACGATGACACCTGTTTTACCCATGATCGAGTTAATAATATCTCCTGTCAACCATAAGTTCCCGCCAAGCGCTGACGTATCGGCAAATGACCATGACGTAATGCCGATCATAATCGCATAAATGACGAATGACGATAACAGCGAACCAACGATGAGCCACGTCGCAATTTTCGGTTTGAAATTAAATTCTTCCGCTGCTTGCGGCACATTGTCGAATCCGACATAGGCCCACGGAGCGATCGATAAAATGAGCATAATCGAAACGAAAATCGATTGATTCTCTTTGAAAAATGGTTTCATATTTTCAACTGGATTGTCCGCCAGTCCAAACGTCACACCACCTAAAATGACTACTCCTAACACGAGTAAAATACTGAAATAAAATTGCAGTTTTCCAGAGATTTCAGTCCCCGTCGTATTTAAAATCGCAAAAATTAAAATGAGTGCGGATGAAATGATCACTTCAGGGATGAAAATGTCCCAACCGGCAATCGTATATAAATAACCTTGCTCCATAAACTGAGGAGCGATAAATTTTAACAGTAGTGAAAAAGCAGATGCGTTCAACGCGACGATGGAAATGTATCCGAGCGATAAAAACCATCCTGCAATGTACGCCCACACTTTACCCGCTGCAATATACGCATACGTGAATCCCCCTCCTGAAACAGGGAACTTCTTAATCATGACGCCGTAGCTCGACGCGATGACCATCATGAGAAGCGCTCCGATAAACAGTCCGATCATCGCACCGATTGGTCCCGCTTCTTGAATCCAATCTCCTGGTAAAATGAACGCTCCCCAACCGACACTAGATCCGAGCGCAATCGCAAAGACGGACGCTGGCGAAAGCGTTTTCTTTAATTTCCTTCGTTGTTGTTCTTTGTCCTTTGGCTGTATGTCCATACAAAACTCCCTTTCTATTACCTAATGTCACATTGTTTCCCTCCTTACAAAAAATAAAACGTTTTTTGAAATAAAATGTGTTTCATCACATAAATTTTAGGTAACATATAAACTATCTTATTGGAATTGTAGGTGGACATCGTGAAGAAACAACACGAAACAGTGAAACATTTTATTTTCAGACTCTTTTTTATTACATTAGGCGCAGGACTTGCAGCAGGTGCGATCGAGCTATTTTTAGTACCGAACAGCATCATTGATGGAGGCATTATCGGGATTGGCTTAATTTTAAATATCATTACCGGCATACCGTTCGGAATTTTAATTTTAATTTTAAACTTACCTTTCTTATTTGCTGGATATAAACATATCGGCAAAAACTTTTTCATCTCATCGAGTATCGCCATCGTCTTATTAGCGATTATTGAAGCAGCGATTAAAGGGATGGATCCGATTACGACAGAACCACTTCTCGCTACAGTATTCGGTGGACTTTTGCTCGGGATTGGTGTCGGACTCGTCATCCGAAATGGTGGCGCATTAGACGGAACCGAGATTTTAGGTATTTTACTCACACGCCGCATCCCGTACTCTGTCGGAGAATTCGTCATGTTTTTCAATATTTTCATTTTCAGCTGGGCAGGTTTCGTGCTCGGTTGGGAACAAGCGATGTTCTCGATTTTAACGTACTATATCGCTTCAAAAGCGATCGACGCCGTCATTCAAGGGCTAGACGATACGAAAGCGATATTAATCGTTTCAGACAAGTCGGATGAACTCGCAGATACGATCAATGAACGACTCGGACGTAGTGTGACAAAATTACACGGTCGCGGCGGATACGCAAATGTCGAAACCGATGTCATTTACGTAGTCATCACGCGACTAGAACTATCCAAATTGAAAGAAATTATTCGTACGACAGATCCAGATGCGTTCACAACTGTCATGGATACACAAGAAACGTACGGTTCAAAATTCAAATCAGCCATTCATTAAAAAAACGGTGAAAAGGAGGAATCTTCTCCACTTTCACCGTTTTTCTTATGCTTTTGCTTTCTTTCTCAAACGTGTATCTAATAGTAAATAGACGAAAATCGTGGCGACGACGAGTGCACTTCCGATAAAGTACATCGTTTCAAATCCAGAACGATCGACGATGACACCCCACGTATACGCACCGAGTGAAATGCCGATATCGAAGAAAATGAAAAATGTCGCAATCGCGTGGCCACTACGCTCGTGACTCGTACTTTGAATCGCCATCGTTTGAAATCCAGGAAGCAACGTTCCGTAACCGATCCCGATCAAAGCAGCGCTCACTAATAAAACAATTCCTGTCGTCGTGAATCCGAGTAACATTAAGCCGAATGCAAACAATCCTAAACAAGGAATGAGTACAGCTCTCGGCCCTTTCTCATCAAATGCACGTCCAAGTGCTGGACGCGTCAACAACATTAACCCTGCATATACTAAGAAGAAATAACTCGCCACATGCGCAAGACCGATTTCTTCTGCATAAATTGGCACGAACGATAAAATACTCGCATAGGCAAAACCGATCAACCCACTTAATATCCCGACAGGCAATGCTTTCACTTCAATTAAATCGTGAAACGACAATGAAAAAGCCGTTTGTTTTCTCTCTTGTTCGTGCACATTTAAGAAAAATGAAGTGACTAAACTGACGATCATAATGGCCGTCAAGACGATAAATAATGCGCGGAACGATAATTGTTGGGCAATTAATAAGCCGATGAATGGCCCGATGACGACAGCTAAGTTCATCGCCATTGCAAAATATCCCATACCCGCTCCTTTTCGCTCTTTCGGAATGACGTCAACCGCAATCGCACTCATGACCGTCGTCACAACCGCAAATGAAATCCCGTGCAAAAAGCGAATCGCGAGTAACGGCATAAAGTCGTCGATTAATAAATATAACCCCATCGTGATAGTGTATAGCAATAACATGAGAAGTAATATCTTTTTCTTACCGAAAATCTCAACGAGCTTCGGCGCAAAAGGACGCACGAGAATGGCCGCCACAAGCATGCTCGTGACGACTAACCCCGCGCGTGCTTCAGACTCCCCTAACTCGTAAATGACATATAACGGTAAAGTGGTTAGTAATGCATAAAATACGATAAAAACAAAAAAATAAGCGACGGATATCGTAATGAAATCCTTCGTCCAAATTTTCGCTGATGATTGTTCCTTCGTCATACAGTGTCTCGATCTCCTTTAATCTTCCCAAGTAAATGATAAAGCTGTTCTTTTTCTTGTTGATTCAAATTACATAACAATGCCGCTTCCATCTGTTGCATACTTCTTTTTATCGTAGGCAACGCCGCCTCTCCTCTCGACGATAGACGCACTAAACGTTGACGTTTATCTTCCCCCTCTTCACGAACGACCCAATCGTTGTCTTCCATACGGCGTAATGTGCGTGTCACAGTAGGCGCTTCGACCATTAAATATTTTCCGATTTCGGCCTGCACCATCGGACCTTGCGTCGCCAAACAATAAATAATTGCCCATTGGGCGCTATACAATTCATATTCGCTCAACGTCACATTCGCTTCTTTTTCTAAAAGTCTTGTCTTTTGATGTAGTAAATGGACGAGCTCATGATTAATGATAGATTTCATACTATTCTCCTTATAGTTAGCTAGGTAAGTAATAGTTCTATTCTATCGAACATTTATTTTATTTGCAAATAAAGTTTGAACTTTAGTAAAAAAAGGAAAAGAAACATATATTAATTTTAATAGGGGTGATCTAGAATGAACGAAACAATGCACGCGAAATTACGAGAGGTCGATTTTATTCAATTACAATTTGCTGATTTATTCGGACGAGCAAAACATATCGAAGTTCCGAGCTCAGAATATGAAAAAGTGCTCAACAACGACATGATGTTCGACGGATCTTCCATCGAAGGATTTGCATCGATTGAAGCGAGTGATATGTATGTGAACTACCCGCCACTTAGTTAACCTTCCGGTCTACTTGAAGTGGGGGCTTCTCGACTTGTCGTTGCTTTTACTAGCCAACGAAAATTGACCGAGCTAACCCTCGTGTTCCACAAGTTTTTGTTACTTATGATAACGCTAATAAGCGAATGCCTTCATTTTTGATATTGATTGCTGAATTGTAGTCACGATCTGCCACATAACCGCATGAACAACGGTAAGTGCGTTCAGATAATTTCATTGGTTTTTCTGCACCACAACAAGAGCATTTTTTAGTAGAAGGAAACCATTTATCGATTTTGACAAGCTGTTTTCCTTGTTCTTTTAGCTTGTACGATAAGAATGTAGTGAACATTCCCCAACCGTTGTCATGGACGCTTTTACCGAAGCTGAGGGCTTGAGACATTCCTTTCATGTCTAAGTCCTCAATTACAACAGCATCATAGGTTGACACTAATTCT
>NZ_JBHTJF010000035.1:0-181437 GCF_042675605.1 Savagea faecisuis | reverse complement strand
TCGACTGTGCCCCGCTTTAGTTCTCGAGATACTGTACTGTGATCGCGTCCAATTTTCTCTCCAATTTCTGTATTTCGCAACTGAAAAGTGAGCCATTTATTAATTTAAAACTGAGCCACTAGAAATCTTGAGTCTCTATCCATTTTTGAGTTTCAAGAATACGGTACGAATCGCCAATCATATTAACGATATAGGCACGATGTGTGAGTCGATCTGTTAAAGCTGAAGTAAGGATAGGGTCGTGAAACACCTCGCCCCAGCGATCAAATGACAAGTTACTCGTAATGATGAGTGAACCTCGACCAGCGCGTAAAGATAATAAGCTAAATAGGAGCTCTGCTCCTTCTTGATCGAACGAGATATAACCCAGTTCATCTAAAATAACTAAATCATAATTTTCAAATTTCTTTTCAAATATTCTTAAGGTTCTTTCCGACCGACTTTCTTTTAATTGATTCACAAGAGAATGAATTGTGGTAAAAAGAACTTTATACCCGGCCAAACAGGCTTCGATTCCCAAACCAATGGCTACGTGAGTCTTTCCTGTACCTGGAGAGCCAATCAGAAGGACGTTTTGTTTTTCTGTAATAAAGGTTAGTTCTTTTAAAATAGGCAAGCGAGCTGCCGCATTTTGCGGCAGGGCTTCCATTTCAAGCTCTTCTAATAATTTCTTCTCTGGAAATTGAGCGAGTCGGATCCGATTTGTTCGAGCACGAACTTGGCGGTCTTCTTGCTCTTTTGTTAAAGCGTAATAAAGAAAATCAGAGGCTTTTGGATACTCCTTAAAAATATTTTCATCTTGAAGTAGTTGCCGAATACTTGGAAGTCGGAGAACTTTGCACATCTCAATCATCTGCTGTTGGTGATTCATCATGTTCATTCCTTTCCAAAGTAGTAAGTTCCCATAACTTATTCAAGTTTTGAATATTAAAAAGCGATTGTACAGCGACTTCATCTGTAGGATCGATAATCGTTGGGGTTGATTCATTCTGTTGAGCGATGAAGATAATTTTCTCCGTCGTCACAGAAGAGCCTTGCTCTTCTAAAGAGGCAATTGCCTTTAATACTCGTGGAAGTACCACTTCTTCATTTCGCAAAGCGAGATATAAAGCTAGAAAATCTTTTTCATTTCCGATATAATGAGTTTCGAATATGTTTTTTATTTGATTGGGCGCTTGATTCAAACATTCACTTTGAATCAAAGCCCCTTTCTTTTTTTCGAATGTTTTTAAAAAATGAGAAATCTCCATAATCCAGGTGTGTAGTCCCCAACACCTCGTATGACTTCCCACACATTCACCTTCGTAAAAGATGCGAAGCGTATTTGCACTCACTTTTACTTTGACAAACTCACCAACATATCCTTCTTGAACTGAATAATGATTTTGTCGATACATAATTGTGCTATATTTTGTGACACGTGCCTCGACTAATTCAGCCGCATCAAAAGGTGTTGGCTGGTTTGATTCTTTTCGTTCCTGTCGCTCTTCTACAAGTAATAGGCGATGAGGTGTTTTCTTTTGATAATGCTTATGATCGTTCAGTTTCTGAATAATCTGTTCTAAATAACTTTGCGCTTCCTCCAATGTTGAAAAAGTATCTTCTTGAGCGAATGCTTTTCTACGAATGACTTCTACACTTCGTTCGACATGCCCTTTCTGATTGCCTTTGCGAGGTTCACAAAGGCGAATTTGAAACCCATAATGTAAAGAGAGATTTAACATCCCTTCTGTAATACTTCGCTGAGGTCCATTAAAACTTTTAACGACTGTTCGCATATTGTCATATGTGAATACCTCCGGTATGAATTTTAAATGTTGAATACAACGAACATGCGCGTCTTGTACACAAATAAGTGTTTCGGATTCGTAGAGCCGTGCAAAGCGATAATTACTGTACGGTAATGTGAAAACAGCTAGTGAATAAGATTTTAATTCGCCATTAATGGTGAGTTTAACCTCTCCCCAATCGAATTCAATTTCTCGTCCGGCCTCTGGACGTTGACGAATAAATACTTCCTTTTGCTTTTTTGTTTCGCGATTTACAAAATTACGAACCGTTGTATAGCTGATTTGAAATCCTTCATCTAACAGTTTCTCATGCATATCTATGATTTTTAATTGCTGCTTATGCATATTTTGTTGACGTTTTCTTTGATTTTGTTTAATCATGTAGCGAATTTTCTTTTGAATACTTGTCGTTAAAACGCTTCTTGAACTTTTTCGCTTTTTGTATGAAGGTGGCGATACGTAGTTATTCGTAATCGGGAGATTACGCGTATCCTGTTGCTTCGCGACCAATTCTTGATCAATATATTTCTTTACAGTATTTCTTGAAAGATTAAGCCGTTTCGCAATTTGCCTTTGACTTTCATTTTCTTGAAAGTAAGCAAGTAAAACTTGTTGTTTTTTGTTCAATGAAATCACCTTTTTTCCTCCTAACCATTCTACTAGGTTAGGATTATTTTCTTACAAGGTGGCTCAGTTTTCAATTGCGATGTGGCTCACTTTTAGATTAACAGATACAAATTTCTCTTAAAGACAAACCTTGCTCCCTGTATGCAGCTATTTGTCCTCTTTCAATTTCAGTTAAATGTGTATAGCTTCGTTTTTTCGTGTTAGAATGAGAGTGAGTCATCGTGATTTACCTCCGTATGTTTATGGTTTTGGTCAACTTTAACTATACGTGGTTTCACGATGGCTTTCTATTTATTTAGCTGTTGCATTTCATTTTACAATGAAGCAAAAAAAGAAACGTCACTTTATTTTTTCTGTGACGTTTCTTCTTTTGTAGGAGGTACCGGATCGAAGTAATCTCCTTTATGAAAAGGGTGACAACGGCCGATTCGTTTAATTGTCAACCAAGTCCCTTTCCAAAAACCATGTTTTTCTAAAGCTTCAACTCCGTAGTGCGAACATGTCGGACTGAAACGGCATGTCGGTGGTGTAAGGGGAGAAATAAATTTTTGATATAGTCGAATGAGTCCGATGAGTAGTTTTTTCATGTCGTCCCTTCTTTCCTCCTATTTATTTTAGCGATTTTACGAGATGTTCACAAACATTGTGCCCAGATGAGTTGAATGTGTTAAGAGAAACGTCGATAATAGAAGAGAAAGGAGTGGTTAACATGGAATTGAATGCAATGATGGCCAGTCAATTACAAAGTTTGCAGTCACTCGTACAAATGAGTGTCATGAACAAAAGCCTTTCAATGAGTACTGAAGCAGCTGCAGATATGCTGAAAGGAATGCCTGAAGCGAACGTAGCACCACACCCATACAAAGGGCAAACAATTGATTTAAAAGCGTAACACAATATAGACGGAGTGCTTGCACTTCGTCTATATTATTTTTATAAGGAGTGAAGGAAGTGCCTACATTTACAGATTTACAAGGAGCGGACGTTCACTTAACGTACGGGCCGAACGATTTTCAAATCGAAGCGCGTCATGTACTCGTCATCGCTCGTTGGAAAAATAAATGGGTGTTAACGAAGCATCGTGTGCGTGGCATTGAATTTCCAGGTGGGAAAGTAGAGGGCGATGAAACGTTAGAAGAAGCATCAATACGTGAGATGTATGAAGAAACAGGGGCGACTTTAATGAATGTTCAATACGTTGCAGAATATGTCGTTCAAACAGAAACACCTTTTTGTAAAGCTGTTTTCACGGGGACGATTACGTCGATCGATGAAGATGCGGAACGTTACGAAACGGATGGCGTCGTATTATTGACGACGGAACAATTTATGACGTGTGAACATTTAAGTTTTCATATGAAAGATTCAGGAATGGAACAGTTAATGGAATGGGTGAGGCGGTATGAGGAGCGGCACAATGATTGAGCGTAGACTTTATCCTTCTCCGAATCCGCACATTCGCATCGAAGAAGTGACGTACCAATCGGGACCTTATCGTGTGAAAGGGTTACTCGCGATTCCGAAACGAAAAGGAAGGTATTCATCGATTATTTATTTCCGTGGAGGCATTCAATCACTCGGCACAGTAAGACCTGCGCGAATCGCGCAATATGCTTCTTACGGCTTCATCGTCTTCGCACCTTTTTACCGAGGGAATCGTGGCGGGGAAGGGCGAGACGAATTTGTTGGGGATGATCGGCTGGATGCGATTAGTGCAGTCGATGTGTTGAAGCAAATTGAATGGACGAATGAACATATTCACATCGTCGGGTATTCACGTGGTGGTGCGATGGCTTGTTGGACTGCGATTGCTCGAGAAGAAGTGACGACTGCGACGATTTGGGCGGGGATGAGCGATATTGTCGCAACGTATTTTGAGCGCATCGATATGCGGCGTATGATGAAACGGCTTATCGGAAAATCGCCCAACAGCAATCCGAGCGGATACCGCGAACGCGACCCTTTGTCGGAGTTATATAGAGCGCGTTGTCCTTTTTTAATCGTTCATGGAAAGAGAGATCAAAATGTCTCCATCGCTCAGTCGTATCGTTTAGAAGCGTTACTACGAGCTGAACAGAAAGAAGTAGCAACGATTTATTTTGAAACGTATGATCATGTTTTACCGAATGTGATTGGTCGCACGTTAATTCGTCATATGACAGCTTGGATGAAAAGTGAAGAAAATCGTCTAAGTAGATAGGAAGTGGAAAGATGAAGATGAGTCGTTGGATGATCATTATTTTCGTTATTTTTGCCGGGGCATTCGCTATTTTTGTAAATGAAACGGTGTTGGAATGGCGCATGAATCAAAAAGTTCAGAAAGCGTTACAACCTTTACAAACAGGAGATGAAGTAACCTTTGCAGAAATTTTACCGATTGCGTGGACAGAGATGTATGTTTTTGAGCCGTATACACCGAAAGAAGTAGCATCTGAAGCGGTCGGTCAAAAAATTAAAGGGTATCGAGAGAGCGTGAATGATGGAACACTTCAACTCGTCGTCCTTCGCGATGACAAAATCGTCTATTATGCATCGGGATATCCTTCGCATTATGGTTACGTAATAAACGATTATTACGATGGTGAACCGTTCACACCTGAAACGGTATTTCAAGTGGAGCGGAATGATGCTATTGTTTATTTTACACGAATGAACAAAGAAAACGACTAAGCAGATCGTGCTTGCTTAGTCGTTTTTATATTATGCGAGTGGTCCGCCGTTTTCTTCGAATTGTTTTGATTCTTCACCGAAACGTTTGAAGTTTTCGTGGAATAAGTTCGCAAGATGTTTTGCTTGTTTGTCATATTCTGCTTTATCTGCCCATACGTTGCGTGGGTTGAGTAAGTTAGAAGGAACACCTTCAATTGCTGTCGGCATGTGTAAGCCGAAGATTGGATCTTGTTCTGTTTCGACATCGTTTAATTTACCTTCGATTGCTGCGTTCACCATAGCGCGCGTATATTTTAAGCTCATACGCTCACCAACGCCGTATCCTCCACCTGTCCAACCTGTGTTGACGAGGAATACTTGTGAATCGTGTTCGTCGATTTTTTTACCGAGCATTTCTGCATATGCTGTCGGGTGAAGCGGTAAGAATGGCTCTCCGAAACATGATGAGAATGTTGCTTCTGGTTCTGTAACGCCGCGCTCTGTACCTGCAAGCTTTGAAGTGAATCCGCTTAAGAAGTGGTACATCGCTTGGTCTTTCGTCAATTTTGAGATTGGAGGTAATACGCCGAATGCGTCTGCTGTTAAGAAGACGATTGTTTTCGGGTGGCCTGCAACCGATGGTGTTACGATATTGTCGATGTAATGAATTGGGTAAGCCGCACGTGTATTTTCAGTAAGTTCACCTGAGAAGTAGTCTGGCTCATGTGTATCTTCATCGATTACGACGTTTTCAAGGACTGAACCGAAACGGATCGCATTGTAAATTTCAGGTTCTTTTTCTTCTGTTAAATCGATACATTTCGCGTAGCATCCACCTTCGATGTTGAATACACCGTCGTCTGACCAACCGTGCTCATCGTCACCGATTAATTTACGGTTAGCATCTGCTGATAAAGTTGTTTTACCAGTTCCTGATAACCCGAAGAATAAAGCAGCGTCGCCTTCTTCTCCAACGTTTGCTGAACAGTGCATTGAGAACACACCGTTTTTCGGTAATAAGTAGTTCATAATCGAGAAGATTGATTTTTTCATTTCTCCTGCATACTCTGTACCACCGATTAAGACGATGCGTTTTTCGAATGACACGAGTACGAATGCTTCAGAATTCGTTCCGTCTACTGCAGGATCAGCTTTGAAAGATGGTGCTGATACGATTGTAAATTGAGCTTCATGTGTTTTTAGCTCTTCTTCAGTTGGACGGATGAATAACTGATGCACGAAAAGGTTGTGCCATGCATATTCGTTAACAACTTGAATGGATAATTGTGTCTTTTTATCTGCGCCAGCAAATCCTTTAAAGACGAATACTTCTTCTTTTTCAGCTAAGTAATCTGTTACTTTTTTGTATAAGTTGTTGAACACATCTTCAGAAATTGGACGGTTCACTTTTCCCCAGCTAATTTCGTCTTTCATTGATTCTTCTTCTACGATAAATTTATCTTTTGGTGAACGACCTGTGTATTTTCCAGTCGTTGCAACGATTGCACCGTCAGAAGTTAATTGCGCTTCGCCACGTTTGACCGCCTTCTCTACTAAAGTAGCGACAGATGGTTGCATGACGATGTTCTTGTTCGCGAGTAATTGTTCGAGTTCAGTAGTCATTTTAGCAGTAATCATATTGTACGTACCTTCCTTTTACAGTATTATTATTGAGTATAAGAACCAACTAAAAAAGTTGGGTGATAACACATTTCGTAATTAGTATAACACATTAAAAAAGATAGTCTATTAAAATCTTTTAAAGCGCAAAAGATAAGTATATAAGTTTGACAAATTAGTAACGGTTTTGTAAGATTATCGTTGAAACGGATACTCTTATCCCGAGTTGGTGGAGGGACAGGCCCTATGAAACCCAGCAACCTGCATGATTTCACTGCATGCGAAGGTGCCAACCTGAAAGCAAGGAAGTTCCTTGGACGATAAGAGTGAAAGGTGCTGTTCGTGTATAAACCTTTCCCTCATGACTAATCGTGAGAGAAAGGTTTTTTTTATGAATTGACGCATCGGCATGTGCTCGTCTAGTAGTTCGGGCGAAAAAACATGGGTAACGGAGTACCGGGTCAATTTTTATACTATAGAGGAGGAAATATTATGAGTAATCGCCGATTATTCACATCAGAATCGGTTACGGAAGGTCACCCGGATAAAATGTGTGACCAAATTTCAGACGCGATTTTAGATGCCATTTTAGCAGAAGATCCAGCTGCGCGTGTAGCTTGTGAGACGACTATCACGACAGGTCTCGTGCTCGTAGCAGGTGAGATTACGACATCTACATATGTAGATATTCCGAAAGTTGTTCGTGATACAGTACGTGAGATTGGGTATACACGTGCAAAGTATGGTTTCGACTGGGAAACGTCCGCAGTATTGACAGCGATTGACGAGCAATCACCAGATATCGCACAAGGGGTAGACCAAGCGTTAGAAATGCGTGAACTTTCAGATGATGAATTAGATGCGATTGGAGCAGGCGACCAAGGATTAATGTTCGGATACGCATGTAATGAAACGCCTGAATTTATGCCACTCCCGATTAGCTTAGCGCATCAATTGTCGAAGCGTTTAGCTGATGTTCGTAAAGATGAAACGATTCCTTACTTACGTCCAGACGGAAAAACACAAGTTACGATTGAATATGATGAAAATAAATTGCCTGTGCGTGTTGATACAGTTGTTCTTTCTACACAACATCATCCAGAAGTAACGAACGAACAAATTGAAGCAGATATTCTTGAACATGTCATTCGACCTATTGTGCCACAACAATGGTTAGATGAAGACACAAAATATTTCATTAACCCGACAGGACGCTTTGTCATCGGAGGTCCACAAGGAGATGCTGGTTTAACAGGTCGCAAAATTATCGTCGATACATATGGCGGTTATGCACGACACGGCGGAGGAGCATTCTCTGGAAAAGACGCGACAAAAGTAGACCGTTCTGCATCATATGCAGCACGTTACGTTGCGAAAAATATCGTAGCAGCAGGACTCGCTACACATTGTGAAGTACAAATTGCGTACGCAATCGGTGTTGCGCAACCTGTCTCGATCGCAGTTGAAACATTCGGAACAGGTACAGTGAGCGAGGAGAAGCTTGTGGAAGCAGTACGTCAAACATTTGACTTACGCCCAGCAGGAATTATCCAAATGCTCGATTTACGTCGCCCGATTTACAAACAAACAGCAGCATATGGCCACTTCGGTCGCACAGACGTTGAACTTCCATGGGAGAAGCTTGATAAAGTCGAACAGTTAAAAGAGTTAACGAAATAAAGTAAAACAGCGAAGAGAAAAAATCTCTTCGCTGTTTTTATTTTTGAATGCTTTTATAATATTGTCCTTTTTCAACATATTCCGTTCGAATACGTTCCATATCTTTTTTATCTTCTTCTGTCAATTCACGTACAACTTTAACAGGCGAACCGAAAGCTAAACTGTTCGGCGGAATTACTTTCCCAGGGGGGACGAGACTCCCTGCACCGATAAATGCACCTTCTCCGATGACAGCACCGTCTAAAATCGTTGCATCCATCCCGATTAATGCTTTCTCTTTAATATGGCAACTATGGAGTGTTGCGCGGTGTCCAATCGTGACGTCATTTTCTAAAATGAGTGGATGGCTAGGGCTTTGATGCAAACAACAAAAGTCTTGCACGTTCACTCGCTCTCCAATTTTTGTCGGTGAGACATCACCTCGTATAACTGTATTAAACCAAATCGAACTGTACGCACCGATCGTTACATCACCTGTAATTGTTACAAAATCCGCAATATAAGCGGTTTCATCAATATTAGGTGTCTTTCCATCGTATGGATAAATCATTCCGTTCACTCCTCTCTTCATAAATCATGTATAATAAGCCTAGCAAAAAATAATTGAAAAAGAAATGAAATAGGAAGAAAAATAAGGAATCCTTTCATTTTTGAAGCAGATTGGAGTCGATTTGATTGTGGAAATGGGAAGCAGAGGGACAAGCGAAAGCTGTAGTTGGGCTCATTCATAGTGCTTACGAGCATCACGAACGATATGCTTGGCTCATCCAACAGTTGCGTTCAAATCAATGCCACGTCATTACAGGAAATTTACCGGGTCACGGAATTGAAGGCCATGTACATAATGAGGCAATCGGCACTTATAATTTATATATAAAACGTCTTATTGCCGCATGTCATGCGGAAGAGTTGCCATTATTTTTAATCGGTCATGGTTTTGGCGCAACATTGTTAATTCGTTTACTTCAAAAAGAAAATATCGAATGCGCAGGCGTTATTTTAACGTCTCCATGGCTCGAGTTAACATATCAACCTCCTAAACTGTTGACGATGTTAATGAAAATTAGTCCAAGTTCTAAAATTGACCACGCGATCAATAGTACGTTGCTGACGAGAGACGATTTACACCAACGTCAGTTTGAAGAGGATCCGCTATATCATTGCGTCGTGACGAGCTCTTGGTATCACGATTTGCAACTCTTGATGAAGACGATTGAACAGACAGAACGCAAATATCAAGACATTTCGACATTAGTTTTTGTCGGGGCAGAAGATGAAGTGACAAATCCAAATTACACGCAACAATGGTTTTATGAGAGGAAATTATCTCATTTACAGTTTAAAAAATGGCCGCTCGTACGTCATGACGTGTGGCAAGAAGAAGAGCGAGAAGAGATGCTCGCTTATGCGAATGATTTTATGAACAATGTGTTACGTTCTTTAGGATATATCGTGTAAGAAAGGAAAGAATAATGACTCAACAACAAAAGAAAGAACAACCGAAAAACTTTAAACAGTGGATTATTTCCATTATCGTCGTCGCCATTGCTGGATATTTCGGTATCGATTTACTCGACTCGGAAGATGCCACACCTTCAAGGGAAGGATTAATTCCTGTTGAATTAGTCCGCGTCGTCGATGGAGATACGATTCGAATTATGTACGAAGGAGAAGAGAGAGCAGTTCGTTACCTTCTCGTCGATACACCGGAAACTGTCCATCCTAAAAAAACGACAGAACGATTCGGACCTGAAGCCTCCAATTTTATGAAAGAATTGATGAAAGACGGTAAAGTTGAAATTGAATTTGATGTCGGTGAGAAAGAAGATAAATATGGTCGCTTGCTCGCATATATTTATGTCGATGGCGAAAGTGTGCAAGAAATGTTACTCCGCAAAGGACTCGCACGTGTCGCTTTCGTTTACCCGCCAAATGATTCATACGTGACGCGCTTTAAAGAAATTGAAGCGGAAGCGAGAGAGAATAAATGTGGAATTTGGAGCTTAGAAGGATATGCGCATTCAAGAGGATTTAATACAGATCGTTATCCATATGACGAAAAAAGCAAAAAAGATATTCAAAAAGTATGTGATTGATAGAAATATGTGTTATACTAATTAATACAAAACTTATAAAAAAGAGGGATAACGATGAATATCGCACCCATTTGCATACAAAGACACAACTGTATATGTTTTTTAACACGCTAAACCTGACATTCCGATGTCAGGTTTTTTTGTTGCCTGTATGCAAACTTTTTGAAAGGGGAGAAATTTGATGGAACAAACAGTAGAACAGAAACACTCCTTCGCAGCACTCGTCGCGATTTGGGTTAGTTTAATTAGTAATATTTTATTAACGATTTTAAAAATAGGAGTAGGGGCGCTTTTCAACAGTCCCGTCTTACTTGCGGACGGTTTTCATAACGCGGCAGACGTCGTCGCATCACTAGCAGCACTCACATCGATGCGCATTTCAAAACGACCAGCCGATGAAGATCATCCTTGGGGACACGGAAAAGCAGAAGTGATCGGTTCAGGAATCGTTGCGATTATTTTAGCGGGTGCTGCGATTTATATCGCATACGAAGCGATTGTCACATTGTTTGAAGAACCGTTAAAAGCGAGTTACATCGCATTAATTACAGCAATCGTTTCATTAGTATGGAAACAAGCGTTATACATGTATACGATCAAAATTGGAAAAGCTGAAAATAGTAAAGGGTTAATTGCAACAGCGTACGACCATTTAGCAGACGTTTACGCTTCAGGAGCAGCGGTCATCGGTATTGGATTAGCACTCGTCGGAGATGCAATAGATAAACCATTTTTAAGTTATGGAGACCCGATTGCTGGGTTCATTGTCGCTTTACTCGTCTTAAAATTAGCGATTGAAATGGGGAAGGAATCGCTCGACGTATTGATGGAGAAAAGTGTTGCGCCAGAACGTCTCGTACAGTTTGAGGAAGTCATTCGTCAATTTGACGACGTTCGTCGTATCGACCGTTTACGTGCACGTGAACACGGTCATTACGTTTTAGTAGACTTGAGGATTGCCATTCCAGCGACGTTATCGATTCAAGAAGGACACGATTTGTCGAGTTCGATTCGCAATGCTATTATGGAAACATACCTAGATGTTGATGAAGTACTCATCCATTTAAACCCGTGGTATGAAGAAGCGAATTTTGAAATGAAGTGAGGAATGAATATGAACTACACGATTGTCGACCGCTGTTTAAAAGAAACAGACGAAGTCGTTGAACAACAAGTAACAGACGTAATACAACAGCCTTTAACGTATTTACAAACGCATCAAGATAGTTTTATTTATGTAGAGTCTGCGACATTTGATGAAGTGAATGTCGATTGCATGACGATTGAATTAGATGATGTGTTTCAAACATATACGGCATTATTCGGATTACGCGTATCGAAAGATGAGGAAGCTTTTTTAAAGTATTTCATCGAGACGGAGACGAATCCGACATTAGCGAAACATGCGATTTTATATGCGCAAGCGGATAAAATGTTCGATATGAATGTAACGTTGGAAGCGTTAAATGGTTTCGAAGCGAATTGGACGATTGAGCAAGCGATTGAAGCGGTCGTTCAGTTGATGCGCAAGTATGAAGCGGCACGTCAAGAAGCGCGATGAACTATTTATATTATTACGTGCGCCATATGGATGAGCGAGAAGTATGTGAATTGGAAATGCGTGCGCTTTTCGGAAAATCATCAAACGCTCCATATATCATTACGGAGCGTTGTATTGAACCGTCGCGCAGTCCATTTATAAAAGGTCGTCTCGCTATTTGGATTGAAGCGGATACGGAAAAAGATTTGATCGAACGTGTAGCGAGTTATTCATTTAAAACAGATGAAACGTATAAATTAACATGTTTAAATGAAGTCGATTTTGACGATGAGAAAAAATGGTCACATACGCAGAGACGTCAAATTGAACGTTCAGTCGGTTCTGCGATTACAGCAGAAGTAGACTTACATAATCCGACGGTCGAACTCGGTGTCATTTATTTAGAAGGAACGTATTATTTCGGTGCTGTTCAAAAAGGGGAAGCGGTGTGGTTTCATCATCAACAGAAGCCCCGCATGTATTCGACAGCGCTCAGTTCTCGCTTAGCTCGAGCGATCGTCAATATCGCGGTACCTCATATTGAAGCAGTCGAGAAAGTGATCGACCCTTGTTGTGGGATTGGGACGGTACTCGTCGAAGCGTTATCAATGGGTGTGCCGATTGAAGGAAGCGACGTCAATCCGCTCGTCTGTGACGGATCGCGTGAAAATATCGCTCATTTCGGTTATGACACGAGCGTGACATTATGTCCGATTGAACGAGTTGAAGGGCCGTACGACGTAGCCATTATCGACTTACCTTACAATTTATTTACACATGTGACGGATGAACAGTTGACGTCTATTTTAAAGTCAGCGTATCGCATTGCGAGTCGTGTCGTCTTCGTTGCGATTGAATCAGTAGAAGAACAGTTACAACAAATCGGATTTACAATTGTCGATGAAGCGATCGCTCGAAAGGCAAAATTTGAACGAAAAATTATCGTTTGTGAACGTTAAAAAAGGAATGGCTCCTCATATAAGGAGTCATTCCTTTTACTTTATACCGTTTCAGCGTCAAAATCTTCCGCAATTAAACTTGATAACACGTGTACTCGTAAAATAATACCAAGAATGCGGTTTTCTTCGTCTGTTACGACGAGAGGTAAGCCGGATTGGAGAACGAGTGGGATTAAATCTTGAATATACGTATCCGGTGACACTGTCGTCACTTCGCGTCTTAAAATAGATTCAATTGATTTCTTTTCACGAATAGCATCGATTGCGTCATCGATCGTAATATAGCCTTCTAACTTACGACTACGATCCGCAACGAAGAGTGAAGAAATACCGTTTTCTCGCATCATTTTAACCCCGACTTGCAAACCGTCTTTTAAAGTTAAAATGTTGTGCGGACGCGACATAACATGTTCCGCTTGAAGTACTTTCGAACGGTCAATGTCGTGTGTGAAGGAGGAAATATATTCGTTTGCAGGTTGCTCTAAAATTTCTTCAGGTGTGCCAATTTGTTCGACTCGACCATCTTTCATGACAGCGACCCGGTCCCCGAGTTTAAACGCTTCGTTAACATCGTGTGTAATGAAAATAATCGTTTTTTGAAGTCGTTCTTGTAAGTCGATTAATTCTAACTGCATTTCGCGACGAATGAGTGGGTCAAGCGCACTGAACGGTTCGTCCATAAGTAAAATATCAGGATTGTTCGTTAAAGCGCGCGCGATGCCGACTCGTTGCTGCATACCGCCTGATAGTTGGTCAGGATATTGATCTTCATACCCTTTTAATCCGACGTTTTCTAATTGATCCATCGCAATTTTACGTCGTTCCTCTTTCGATAAACCTCGAATTTCAAGTCCGTATTCGACGTTCTCTAAAATCGTTCGGTGACTAAACAATCCGAAATGTTGGAACACCATCGCGATTTTCTTTTGACGATATTCTCGCAATTGTTGTTTCGAATACTTTGTAATATCTTCTCCGTCGACGAGTATGCTGCCTGCTGTCGGTACGTTCAACATATTAAAGCATCGAATTAATGTCGATTTACCACTACCTGATAGTCCCATAATGACGAAAAATTCTCCGTCATAAATGTCCATCGAAGCGTCGTATACACCGACGGTATGTTTCGTTTCTTTCAAAATTTCTTCTTTTGATTTGCCTTGTTCAATGAGTGGCACAATTTTTTGTGGACGCGGTCCGAAAATTTTGCTCACATGTTGAAGTTGAATTTTAACTGTCATGATGCCTCACCTCTACGACTTTGCATTTTATCCGCAATTCCAGCAGTAATTCGGTCGATAATGATCGCTAAAAAGACGATACTAATACCCGCTTCGAATCCGAGTGACATATCGATTCGGTTTAACGCATGAAGGACGCGCTCACCGAGTCCATCTGCTCCAACCATCGAACCGACGACCGCCATCGATAATGCCATCATCGTCGTTTGGTTCACTCCCGCCATAATCGTCGGTAAAGCTTGAGGTAACTGGACTTTCACGAGCATTTGCATCCGTGATGAACCGAAAGATTCGGCACTTTCAATCACTTCTTCATCGACATTGCGAATGCCTAGTTCCGTTAAACGCATAACGGGTGGTAATGCATAAATAATTGTCGCAATCACCGCTGGAACATTTCCGAGCGGGAAGAAGAAAATAACAGGAATTAAGTAAACGAATGTTGGCATCGTTTGCATCGCGTCTAAAATCGGTCGCATAATAGATGCAAATGTTCGGTTGAACGCCATTAAAATTCCGAGTGGAATTCCGATTAGGAGGGAAAGGACGACAGAAATAATAATAACAGCTAGTGTCGTCATCGTTTGAGACCATAAGTCAAATGTTCCAATTAAAAATAAGAAGACACCAAATGTGATGCCACCTTTCCACGAAGTGAAGTACGTACCGATTGCGACAACGATCAAAATAAGTACCCACCAAGGAAGCATGAGTAGGCCTTGCTCGGTCGCTTTAATCGTGGAAGAAAAGATTACGAATAAAAAATCAAAAAATCCTTTAAAGTTTAAAGCTAAAAAATCGATAAACGCTGCTACTGTATCCCCAATGGGAAACTGTATGTCAGGAAAACTTTGCATAAGTATCGCTAACGTTCTAAGTTTGCGTTAGCGTAAGACCACCTTTCTCTATCATTTAGAAAACGTGCAGAAAGTCTGCACGCTTCGTTAAAATTATTGAATCGCTGATTTTACTTTTTCAGCAATATCTTCTGGCACCCATGAAGTCCAAATGTCTTCATGTTCATTCATCCACCATTTTGCAGCTTCTTCAGGTGAAGCATCGTTTTCATTCATGTAGTCCAGTGCTTCTTCTGTTAAAGTGTTGCTCGTTTCATATTTTTGTAAAAATTCATACACATCTTCCGCTTGTGTAGGGAAGTCTTTATGAACTGCGATGACGACATCATTCGGTGGGAATTCTGTGCTTCGATCTTCTTCCCATTTTTCTAAATCGAATGGTTCATCTTCTAATAAAACGAGGTCAAAGCTAGCTGTTACCCAAGTAGGTGACCAATAGTAGCCGACCCAAGGTTCACCTTGTTTCACTGCCCCAGCGAGTGAAGCGACAATTGCTGAGTCACTGCCAGGAACTAAATAGTTGTATTGCTCATCTAAGCCATATGTCTTTAATTTTTCATCTAAGTACTCACTGATGATCCAACTAGAAGGTGCACCAACGACACGGCCTTTTGACGTATCTTCTGGATCAATAAAAACATCTGCATATTTTTCTAAATCTTTTACTGTCTTTAAATCAGGTGCTACTGGTTCGATCCCGCGTTCAGAATCACCTTCAATGACGTAACGTGGTACGTAAAGACCTTGTGTATTGTCATCAAAGTTCGTTGCTGCACGTACGATATCACCGCGATCAATTGCTTTCGTGTAAATTTCTTCTAAGTTATCTGTCCACACTTCCATATAAACATTTAAATCACCTTGTTGAAGTGCTTGGAGTGTTGCAGTTGAAGTACCATTCGTCACTTCCGTGTCATAACCGTAACCATTTTCGATAATTGTTTGTGCCACACTATTGTGGAAGCGAATGCTATCCCAACCAGCATCAGCAAAGTGAATTGTTTCGATTTCTGTTGCTGAGTCTCCGTCACCACATGCTGCGAGGACGAAAAATAGTGAAGCAAACATCATTGTTAGCCATTTCTTCATGGAAAATATTACCCCTTTTCTAAAAATATAAAACAAAATATCCATTAATTTTAATGAATACATTAATTAATGATACGGGAACTATTTTTATAAATCAAATAATATCGTTGGAATATTCTGATAAAAAGCGCTAAAAAGTGACTAAGTACCTTGTTTTGACACTAAAAATGATTATAAAGAATTATTTTTAATATTTCGTTAATCGAACCTTTCAATAAATTATGAACATTCTTTTTATAGCAAATCATTATATTGAAGCGCTTTCTTATGGTATGATGAGGTGTAAGAGAAAGTGTAATATTTATTGAATAAAGGAGCGGAGTGTATGATTACGACTGAGGATAAATTATTTTTAGAAACGCCGATCGAACAATACTTAATATCAGCAGAAAAAGTAGCCCATGTCCAAATCGGAAACAATGCGGAACATGCGTTACTCGTCTTGACGAAAACGGGTTATTCAGCCATTCCTGTATTAGACGCACAATTTAAATTGCAAGGCTTGTTAGGAATTGGGATGATTACAGATGCCATCCTCGGCCTAGAGCGAATCGAATACGAACGTCTATCCGATTTGAAAGTAGACGACATTATGAATGTTGATATTCCGAGAGTGTATACGACAGATCGATTTCAAAAGGGTCTCGACTTACTCGTGAATCACACATTCTTATGTGTAGTAGAAGAAGACGGTACATTTGCAGGAATTTTAACACGACGCGTCATGCTGAAAGAGTTTAAAAAATATATTTATCAGCCACGCTAACATGTGATGGAATAAAAACTGTAGCCGAACGCAGCGCTGCAGTTTTTTATTTTGGAGGTGGAGAAATGAAGCGTCCCGTCGTCTTAGTCGCTGTCATATTAGCGATGTTCGTCAGTGCAGTAGAAGCGACAATCGTCACAACGGCTATGCCATCAATTGCCGCATCATTCGGAAGTTTTTCACGTTATAGTTGGATTTTTTCATCTTATTTATTAATGAGCACGGTTTCAGTTTTAATTTACGGCAAGTTGGCAGATGTGTATGGGAGAAAACGTATATTTAATATCGGGATGACGATTTTTTTAATCGGTTCATTGTTGGCAGGTTTTGCGACGACTTTTGAACAGTTGACGGTGTATCGTCTCATTCAAGGACTAGGAGCGGGCGCTTTATCACCGATTGCTTCAACGATCGTTGGCGATATTTATACGATGGAAGAGCGAGCGAAAATTCAAGGATACTTATCGAGTGTTTGGGGTATTTCAGCTGTGCTCGGTCCTGCATTAGGCGGTTTACTCGTTCAGTATTTCAGTTGGCATTATGTATTTTGGATTAATTTACCTCTCGGACTTTTAGCGATGCTCGGCATTACGCTATTTTTGAAAGAAGAAGTGGAGCCGAAACGAGTGGAGATTGACTATAAAGGAGCTATACTTTCCACGATTGTCCTTTCTTTATTTATCGTTTGGATTGTAGAAGGTGGACAGTCATTTGAGCGTTTCTCATTACTCGGATCGTTGATGCTTTTGCTCACAATTTTATTTTTATTTTTATTTATTCGTGCAGAGAAGCGAGCAATCGATCCGATTGTGCCGATGAACATATGGCGAAATCCACTCATTTTATATGCAAATATTGTATCATTATTAACTGGCATTATTTTGATGGCCATATCTTCTTATTTACCGACTTATGTGACCGGTTTGATGGAAGAGCATGCGCTCATCGCTGGATTTACATTGACTGCGATGTCTATCGGATGGCCGATTGCATCAACGATTTCAGGTCATTTACTCGTTCGTTACGGACCGTTTACGACATCTCTTGCTGGAGGAATTAGTTTAGCTGTAGGTGCAGGATTATTTGTGACGATGACACCGACGAGTGGCCCGATTTGGGCGGGTTTCGGGAGTTTTTGGATCGGTGTCGGAATGGGATTAACGAGCACGGCATTTTTAGTCGCGATTCAAAATAGTGTACCGTATGCATTAAGAGGAAGTGCAACGGCATCGAATATGTTTATGCGTAACTTCGGAAATACGATTGGTGCTGCGTTATTTGGAGCGGTATTGAATCGTTCGATTACTCATTACTTTCAAACGTTTGGAGCGAAAGGGACGATTGACGATATGAACGTTTTATTGACGAGCGAATCACGTGCGACATTGGAGGAATCTGTTTTACAATTGCTTCAACAAGTATTAGCACAGTCGATGTTCGTTGTCTTTAGCGGTGTGTTCATAATCGTAGCGATTTGTTTTTACTTTATATTTAAAATACCGAGAGGGAAGGTTGTCACTCATGACAGTGAATGAATTTGAAATTATCGTAACATTAGCGGAAGAACGCAATATGAGGAGGGCAGCAGAGCGTCTTTTCATTTCTCAACCGGCTCTGTCTCAGCGGCTTCAATCTATTGAAAAAGCTTGGGGAGAGCAATTGTTTATCCGCTCTCAAAAAGGGCTTGAACCGACTTCTGCAGGAGAGTTAATTATCGATTTCGCAAGAGGAACATTGTTGCGCAAAGAAGAAACGTTAGAACTGATCGCCTCTCTTCATAATAAAGTGCATGGAACATTGAAAATCGCTTGTGCGACAATTGTCGGGCAAACGTGGTTACCTCGCGTCTTGAAAGATTTCGTTGCGCGCTATCCCGATGCGAAAATATCGCTTATGACGGGGTGGAGCTCAGAAATAGTTCAAGCGATTCATAACGGAGAAGCGCATGTCGGAATCGTACGCGGAGATATCGATTGGAAAAGCGAAAAAACATATTTATTTCGCGATCAATTATACTTAGTGGACCGTGAAATCGATCAAGTGAGCGACATTATGCATTCAGAGCGTCCATTCATCCAATTTAAATCAGACTCCAGTTACTATATGGACATTGAAAAATGGTGGAAAGAAAAATTTAGTGCACATCCACAACGAGAAATTATCGTTGATCAAATTGAAACGTGTAAACAGCTCGCCTTAAATGGAATCGGATATGCGATTTTACCTTCGATTACATTGACAGGAAAAGAAGATGTCAACATGATTCCGCTCGTTGAAGAAGATAGTCCTGTCGAGTTATCGCGCGATACATGGCTCATCGGATATGAATCGGCATTTGAACTTCAACAAGTCGCAGCCTTCGCACAAGTCGCCAATATGCATGCGATTCAATTACGAAAAAAGTTGAAATCATTAACGTAAAATGTACATGAATATGCTTCCTTTTCTTTGTATACTAATAGAAAAGGAGGCGGTTGGATGGAGCGTTATGTATTTGAGGTAGTGCGCCAAGCGATTGTTCAGTTGGAGAGACCGGAAGTAATCCATTACCGCCAAGAGCGAATCGATTTTTTCTATGAAGGAGATCAATCTTATCCACATCATTTCATCTTTCGTGACGAATATTATTTACTCACTTATGAACTGAATGGGCTTGGTCCCCTACAAATTAACATAGAACGATTTAGATGGGATTTACAATTTCAAAAATGGTTGAAACAAAAAAATGAGTTTAGCGATGAAAGCTAAACTCATTTTTTTAAGATAATGCGCTTTGTTTTCTTTGAGAAGAGGCGTTTTGGACGAGCTCTGTATTGCGAATAGACCAGGTTTTCGTAATAGCATATCCAATAATTAATGTGAGCATACCTACGATATAAGGCGAACTAATGTTCCAGTCAAATAAAAGACCCGCTGTTGCAGGGCCGAACATATTTCCGAAGCTCATATATGAGTTCATCATACCAGCGGCATATCCTTGACGACTTTTCGAAGCTAATTTTGAAACGAATGTATTAACTGCTGGACGAAGGAGCGATGTCGATGTGAAGAAAATCGCTGCGACGAGAGCGATCGACCAAAATTGATGGACGAATAAAATGCCGAGCATCGAAAGACCCGCGACGATTAAGTTCATCAAAATGATACGCATTTCTCCGAAGCGTTCGAACAATTTTTGAATGAAGAAAGATTGTACGATGACACCTGCAAATCCTCCAATCGTAATAACGATTGCAATTTCTTTCGCACCATATAAAAATACTTTGTCTAAGAAAAGGGATAAAGTCGATTGGAAGTTCGCCAAGCCGAATGAGAAGATGAGCATGACGAGCAGTAAAACGAAGTAGTTTTCTTTCGTCGATTGTTTTAATTGTTGTACGAGTGACACGCGCACTTTCGCTTGTTCTAATTGTTCTTCAGACGGTTCGATATTCGGTAAGAAGAAGATGGAAAGTACGAACGCTACTAATGTAGCACCTGTCGCAAAGTAAAGTGGGAATAATAATGTAATTCCTGCTAAAAATCCACCGAGTGCTGGCCCGACAACGAACCCTAATGTGATCGCAGCACCGAGCATCCCCATTCCTTTACCGCGACTTTCAAATGGTGTAATATCCGCTACGAATGCCATCATAGGTGGGATGAGGAAAGCAGCCCCAAACCCTGAGAAAAATCGTGCGACGTACAACATCCATAATTGAGTAGATAAACTGAAAGCTAATTGAGATGCTGCATAAATGAGCAGTCCGATTAAAATAATTTTTTTACGTCCATGTTTATCGGATAATCGTCCAGAAATGGGCGAAAATAAAAATTGCGCAAATGAAAATGTCGCAATAATAAAGCCGAGTGCGGTTCCGACAGTATCTGCTGAACCGAATCCTTTTAAAAATTGTGGCATGATCGGAATGATAAGTCCGATACCTGCCATTGTAATAAATGTATTTAACATTAAAATACTTAACGCAATTTTATTTTGTTGTTTCATACATATTTCACCCCCATTCTATTAAATATACTCCGTTTCTTCATAGAGTTCACCGATTATGCCTTATTACTTAAAAAAGCTGTTTTACTTGAAATTTTTCCCTTCCATCCATTGACAATTAGAAAAACGACTATCGAAATAGTCGTTTTTTGAAAGTTATTGTAAGCTCATTTTAAACTCTAAAAAGTGTTCATTGTAGATGCCTAAATTTTTTAAACCGAGGTTTCGATACACTTCGAGATGTTCGCGCATTTCTTCATCTGGATAGTAGCGCTCGTCTTCGACAATTTCAGGGTCCATCAGCTCCAAAGCGGCTTCGTTCGGTGTCGTATAGCCGACGTACTCTGTATTTTGTGCCGCGATATCAGGACGGAGTAAAAAGTTTAAAAAGGCGTGTGCTCCTTCGATATTTTTAGCGGTGCACGGAATGACGAAATTATCAAACCATAAGTTAGAACCTTCTTCTGGGACGATGTAGTCGATGTTTTCATTGGAATACATCATATCTGCGGCTTGTCCAGACCATGTGAGAGCGACTGCTGCTTCTTCGTTCACCATCAGTTGTGTCACTTCGTCTCCGATGACCGCTTTCACATTTGGTGTGAGAAGAGCGAGCTTATCCATCGCTTCTTGAATTTCGTCACGGTCAGTCGAGTTCAGTGAGTAGTGAAGGGAGTTTAACCCCATGCCGACGACTTCTCTCGCACTATCGACTAAAATGACGCGTTGTTTTAAAGAAGGGTCCCATAAATTGTCCCAAGATTCGAATGTTTGGCCTTCCAATAAAGTAGGGTTAAAAGCGATTCCGAGCGATCCCCAAAAGTATGGAATCGAGTAGAGATTTCCTGGATCAAAAGGCAAGTCGAGAAAGTAAGGATCAATATTTTTTAAATTTGGCAAAAGTGAATGGTCGAGTGGAAGAAGTAAGTCTTTTTCCATCATCATTTCAATCATATATTCACTTGGAGCGGTAATGTCATAATTCGTTCCGCCTTGTTCGATTTTTCCCATCATCCCTTCATTGGAATCGAACGTTTCGTAAATGACTTTAATGCCGGTTTCTTGCTCAAATTGTTTTAAAACGTCGGGATCGATATAGTCTCCCCAGTTATAAACCGTGATAGAATCTGTCGTACCAGAAGCGGAGCCTTGTTCGAGTTTCCAAGCGATTCCGAGCATCGCAAAACCGACGAGTAAAATCGCGACAGCACTTTGAATGAGTGTTTTCATCGTTTCACCCCCGCAATGGATGTTTTAGAGCGTTTGCTAATGAAGTAATAGCCGACGACGAGTAAAATCGTAACGACGAATAAAATCGCAGACAATGCGTTAATCGTTAAAGTAACCCCAGTTCGCGCCATTGAATAAATTTCAACAGATAAGGTTGAAAAACCGTTTCCTGTGACGAAAAAAGTGACAGCGAAATCGTCTAAAGAATACGTTAACGCAAGAAAGAAACCTGCAAAAATCCCAGGCTGAATGTACGGAAGAATGACACGTTTTAACACGTCTTTTCTTGTAGCGCCGAGATCGAGCGCCGCATCGATGAGCGACGTATTCATTTCAAACAGTTTTGGCAAAATCATAATGACGACAATCGGAATACTAAATGCCGCATGTGAAATTAAAACGGAAGCGAAGCCGAGTTTCACACCGAGCATCGTAAATAAAATTAAGAAGCTCGCACCGATAATGACATCGGGGCTAACGATTAAAATATTGTTTAAAGAGAGCACCGTTTCGCGTGCTTTTTTATTTTTCATAAAATAAATGGATAATGCGCCGAGTGTGCCGATCGTCGTCGAGATGAGCGCGGAAAAGAGCGCGATAATGATTGTATTTAATACGATGACGAGCAGACGTGTATCTTCAAAAACAGCGGCATAATGTTCCCACGTAAAACTTTCGAAATGACTCATTTTTCCTCCGGAGTTAAAGGAATAAAAAATGAGATAGAAGATCGGTAAGTACAAAATAAGAAACACGAATGCTAAATAAATTTTCGGTCCTTTACTTAACTTTGTCATGTTTTTTCCCTCCGATCTCTTTCGTCGCTGTTAAGCGCATAATGATGAACATGAAAATAATTAAAAATACGGCAATTGTTGAACCCATTCCCCAGTTTTGTGTGACGAGAAATTGTTGTTCGATCGCTGTACCGAGGGTGATCACTTTATTCCCCGCAATGAGTCGCGTAATCATAAAGAGTGAGAGCGCAGGAATAAAGACGACTTGTACGCCGGATTTCACACCGTTTAATGTAAGTGGCCAAATGACTTTACGAAATGTCGTCCAACCGCTTGCCCCTAAATCTTTCGCCGCATCTAAATAAGAAGGGTTCAATTGGTCGAGTGCGTTGAAAATAGGCAAAATCATAAACGGAATAAAAATGTAAACAGCGACAAATACGAAACTAAAATCGGTAAATAAAATTTGCTGTTGATCGAACCCGAGCGCTGTAATGAGCGCATTGATCGGTCCATGCAATCCCATAATTCCGATGAAGGCATACGTTTTGAGTAAAAGATTAATCCAGCTCGGAACGATGACGAGCAATAACCATAATTGTTTATGTTTCGTTTTTGTGATGAAGTAAGCGGTCGGGTATGCGATGAGTAGTGTGAAAAATGTAATGAGAAACGCATACCAAAAAGAATTAATCGTTAAAATGATGTACGTCGATTTAAAAAAGTCAACGTAATTGGATAAAGTGAAAGCGCCCGTAATATCAAAAAACGAGTAATAAAAAATGAGTGCAATCGGAGCGATGACGAAAAAGGCGATCCAAATCATGTACGGAATCGTATACCACGGTCGGAAATTCGATTTATTCATCTTCAGCACCTCCGTAAGTTTCCATACGCATATCGAAAGCTTCTTCTGTTTCATTTAAACGCATGACGTGAACATCTTCAGGGTCGAAATGGAGCCCGATCGTTTCACCTACTTCTGCTTTTTTTGTTGAATGGACGAGCCATTCATTGCCATCTGCATCATATGTCGACAGTTCGTAATGGACACCGCGGAACAGTTGAGTATCGACTTCGACATCGATCATCCCCGCTCCTTGTGCAGTGATGACGAGGTCTTCAGGACGGATGATAATATCGACTTTTTCATTCGGTTTCACGCCACCGTCGACACATTCAAACTGTTTGCCATTAAATTCAACGAGATAATCGCGCACCATGCGTCCTTCAACGATGTTCGATTCTCCGATAAAGTCTGCGACGAAACGGTTGATCGGCTCGTCATAAATATCGAGAGGAGTGCCAGATTGTTGAATTTTCCCTTCATTCATGACGAAAATTTCATCGCTCATCGCGAGCGCTTCTTCTTGGTCGTGTGTGACAAAGACGAACGTTTTGCCGAGACGTTGTTGTAGCTCGCGAAGTTCGTATTGCATTTCAGAACGTAATTTTAAGTCGAGAGCTGACAACGGTTCATCGAGTAAAATCACTTTCGGATCGTTGACGATCGCACGGGCAATCGCTACACGTTGGCGTTGTCCACCTGACATTTCAGTAATTTCACGATTTTCAAAACCAGCTAAGCTTACGAATTTTAATGCTTCGAGTACACGTTCTGTCACTTCTTTATTGTTCACCTTTTTAATGCGGAGTCCAAAAGCGACATTTTCGAAGACATTTAAATGAGGGAAGAGCGCATAGTCTTGGAAGACTGTATTCACTTGACGCTCATTCGCTGGAATATTGTTGACGAGCTGTCCATCAAAATAAATATCTCCTTGAGTTGGTTCTATAAAGCCTGCAATGAGTCGAAGAATAGTCGTTTTCCCGCAACCTGATGGTCCGAGCAATGTGTAAAATTTCCCTTCTTCTAATTCAAAGCTAATGTCATCTAAAATGAGCTTCGAATCGTCATAATTCATCGATACATGTTCGAAGCGGATAATTGGTTTCGTCATAATGACCCTCCTTTATAAGTACGATTCTGTCGCAATTAATAAAAACTCACTCACTTTTTTACTCGCATTTTGAATTTGGTGGTGATCGAGTGATTCAAAGTAGACAGAGTCGCCTTCTTTAGCGATAAATTGTTTCGCTCCAATCGTAATTGTAATTTTCCCTTTCAAAACGTAAATAAACGTTTCAGCTTCCGATGGTTCATATTCTTTAAAGGCTCCACCAGGTTGCAATGTAATGTGAACGGGATCCATTTCATTTTCGTTTGAGCGCGGGATGAGCCATCGAATATCGTATTGTAAATCTTCATTTGTATAGACCGTTTGATCGCTCGCACGATAGACGACTTTCCCTAATTTTTTCGGTTCGTCAAAAAATTCTTTCGGACTGGAACCGAGCACTTCTAAAAGTAAAAATAACGTTTCGATAGAAGGGGAGTTTAAATCGCGTTCTAATTGTGAAATAAAGCCTTTCGATAAATCTGTTCGTTCCCCAAGTTCTTCTTGTGTCAGTCCTTTTTGAAGTCGTAAATTTTTAATTTTCCTTCCGATATCCACAGCACACGCTCCTTTATAATTAAAGTTTAGTAAAAGTAAACTTAAAGTTTATTTCAACCTTTTTAATTATAATCATTTCTTCTCGATTTGCAATAGTTTTTTTGCATGTTTTGGATGATTTTTTCAAAAGAAGAATGGAGCTTTCATTCGATACGTGAAAGGGAACGTGATACACTATAAAGAAAAAATAGGGAAGAAGGATTAAGATGAAAAAAGAGTTTGCCGTCATCGGCTTAGGGCGTCTCGGAGGAAGTATCGTCCAAGAATTAGTCGCGCTCGGTGCGAGTGTTATGGCAATCGATATCGATTCGGAGAAGGTAGATGAATTTGCACAAATTGCAACGCAAGCGGTCGTGGCAGATACGACGGATGAATCGGTATTGCGTTCACTCGGTATTCGCAACTTCGAACATGTCGTCGTCGCGATCGGTGAAAATATTCAAGCGAGTATTTTGACGACTTTAATTTTGAAAGAAATCGGGGTGCCTCGCATTACGGTAAAAGCGCAAAATGATCATCATGAGAAAGTGTTGCTTAAAATTGGCGCGGATCAAGTCGTTCACCCTGAGCGAGATATGGGGCGTCGTATGGCGAACAATATGTTATCGAATAACATTTTAGATTATTTAGAGCTGTCGGATGAATATTCCATCGTGGAAGTGAAAGCGAATCGTGAACTCGTCGGACATACGTTAATCGATTTGGACATTCGTGCGAAATACGGAATTAACATTGTCGCGATTAAGCGTGATAATCATCTTCTCGTTTCTCCACAAGCGATTGAACGGATTAAAGATGGAGATATTTTAGTCGTCATCGGTTCAGATCTTGACATTCATCATTTTGAAAAAGAAATTTTAGTATAAAAAAACTCGTAAATGGTTCGGAGAAAATCCGACCGTTTACGAGTTTTGTTTATTATTTTGAAACGTTCAACGCATAGTCTGCAAGTAAACGAGCACCGAATCCAGTTGCCGATTTTGCATAATAGCCTTTTGCAGCCGGAGCTTCCATCGTACCTGCCATATCGACGTGTAACCATTTCGTTTCTGGTTTCACGAAATGTTGTAAGAAGAGACCAGCTGTAATCGAACCAGCGAATCCGAGGTTACTAATGTTATTTAAGTCGGCATAGTCACTCTTTAAGCCGCGATTATAACTTTGAACGAGTGGCATCGGCCAGTTGAAGTCTCCGTTTTCATCCCCGATTTTTTTCATTTCGAAAGCGAGTGATTCGTCATTGCCGAAGACTCCTGCGATATCTGTGCCGAGTGCGTTATGAATCGCTCCTGTTAATGTTGCGATATCTACGACGTATTCAGCACCGAGTTCGTCTGCACGGAGGAGCGCATCTGCTAAAATGAGGCGGCCTTCTGCATCTGTATTCCCAACTTGTACTGTCGTCCCGTTTTTGTACGTAATAATTTCACCAGGGTAGACGCTCGTATTGTCTGGTGCGTTTTCAACCATTGGGATGAGACCGATGACGTTGACGTCTGCATTCGTTTCTGCGAGTAAATGCATCGCACCGACGACAGCAGCAGAGCCACCCATATCCATACGCATATCCGATAAGTCAGCACCTGATTTTAAGCTGATGCCACCTGTATCGAAAGTAACTCCTTTACCGACGAGTGCGACGAGCGGTTTAGAAGGGTTGTTTGCGAGACGGAGTTCAGCAAATCGCTGTTCGTATTTACTTCCTTGTCCGACTGTTAAAACACCGTTCATTTCATGTTCGATTAAAGCATCGCGATCTAAAATTGTTACGTCAACATTCGTTGAAGCGAAATGTTCTGTCATCCACTCTGCATAATATTCAGGGTTTAAATGGTCTGACACTTCATTCATTAAGTCACGTGCTAAAGCCATCGCATCCGCTCGTGTTTTTCCGAGTGAGACTGCTTCTGCGTCCGCTCCTTCAATGATGAGTTGTGCGACTGGGTTTGCTTTTTTCGATTTGTATTTATCGAATGCGTAAGCACCGAGGTGGAATCCTTCGACGAATGCAGTCGTTGCATCGTTCATGAGTGTGTCGATCACTTGTTGTGCCGCTGTCACACGCTCGATTTTTGCTTGTTGCGCATGGCGTGAAATGTCACCCGCGAGTGAGCGAACTTCATCGAGTTTGTTTTCTTTTAATGCAGAAGGGCGAACGACATAGTAAAGGTCACCGTCGATAAATGCTGTTGTGAATGTTCCTTCTTGGTCGTTCATATAGTTTGTTGCTTCGAGTTGACGTGTAATGCGTGCGTCATCTTGTAAAATAATATGTGCTTGTACCATAAAAATAGTACCTCCTTTAAACTATTTCGAATTCTAAAATAGTTTATCACATAAATGATATTTTGCCTAAAGGAAACAAACTGAAAATACAAAATGGTATACTCTTTAAAAAGGAGGGGATGAGATGCATGTATGGATCGATGCGGACGGTTCTCCCGTCGTTAAACAAACGTTGCACGTCGCGAGTCGCTATCATATATCCGTAACGATCGTTACAGATCGCTCGCATGAAATTTACGATGAACGAGCAGAAACAATCGTCGTGGATGAAGGACGCGACGCGGTTGATTTTGAAATTATTGCGAGGATGAAGGCGGGAGATCTCGTCATTACGCAAGATTACGGTCTCGCTTCTCTCGTACTTGCCAAAAATGGATTTGCGATGAATGAAAATGGTGTCATGTATCGTGAGGAAACGATTGATGTTTTATTGTATCAGCGAGCGATGCATGCGCATATACGCAAAAGTGGGGGACGGATGAAAGGGCCTAAAAAAAGAAAAACTGCTCAAAATGAACAGTTTTCCAAAAGTTTTAATCAATTTCTCCAGTCGCATGACATTCGTCTGAAATGAGTTGAATCGCTTTTAACTTATCATCATAGTCATGCATAAACATGACGAGCATTACTTCTTCAGCATGGTATTTTGCAGCGAGCTCTTTAATTTTGCGCTTCGCTGTTTTTGGTGAGCCGACGATCATCCGTTTTCGATTGTCTGCAATCGCTGCCAATTCATAACTATTATATTCACGATTCATCGCCTCTTCCGGTGACGGCGTACCATTTGATGGCATACCTGTCGCTTGCATAAGGAGTGAAAGATCCGCTGCTTTCGCTAAGTATTCAGCCTTTTCGTCCGTCTCAGCACAGATGAAAAAGACGGCGACCCCTTGCTCAGGATAAGCGAGTTCGTCGGAAGGGACGAAATGCTTGCGATAAATGCTCGCGGCATAATCGCCTGCTTCGTGATTGATAAAGTGAGCAAACATGTAAGGGAGTCCTTTACTCGCTGCGAGTTGTGCAGAACTCGTACTAGAGCCGAGCATCCAAACAGGAGTTTTCGTCTCCGTTAACGGTGTCGCTTTTAAATTACCGTACGGGTGGTTTTTTGGCAATGTATCGTATAAATAATGTTTTAACTCATCCACTTGTTCGGGGAAGCGGTCGACATTGCGATATTGTCCGTTGTTGAGCGCATATGTCGCACGTGGCATCCCCCCTGGTGCCCGTCCGATTCCAGCATCGATTCGGTTCGGGAAGAGTGTCTCAAGAATTTTGAAGTTTTCCGCCACTTTGTATGCAGAATAGTGGGGAAGCATAACGCCTCCTGTTCCAACGCGAATTCGTTTCGTTTGAGAAGCGAGATGGGTCATTAAAATTTCTGGAGAAGATCCCGCAAATTTTTTCGTATCGTGATGTTCAGATACCCAAAAGCGATGAAAACCTAGTTCATCCGCAAGTTGTGCAAGTTGTACTGTATTTTGAAGCGCTTCCGCCGCATTGCTCCCTGTCGCAATACGCGATTGATCTAATATGCTTAATTTCATAAAAAACATTCCTCCTTAACAAATTAGTATAGCGTTCTTTTGCAAGTTCATGAAGTTATTTCGAAACATTATCGGGAATAGGTCGTATAAGAGTGGAAGAAGATAAAGGAGGAATGAAAGATGACGAGTTATTCATTGCAACAATTTATCGATGAGACGAAGCAAGATGATAAAAAAGCTGATTATTTTCAACTGGAAACAGAGCGCGTGTTGGAAGTCAATTTAGACGGTACCGTATGGGCAAAGATGGGCGCGATGATTTCATATAAAGGGGATATTAAGTTTGAACGGGAGCGCATGGCTGAACACGGTCTCGGTAAAATGTTTAAAAAGGCATTTACAGGAGAGGGAACGTCCTTAATGAAAGCGATAGGAAAAGGAGAATTGTACTTAGCGGATCAAGGGAAAAAAGTGACAATTTTTGACCTACAAGGAGATACATTGACCGTCAATGGCAATGACTTACTCGCTTTTGAACCGAGTGTCGAGTGGGATATTCGCTTCATGCGAAAAATGGCAGGCATGATGGCGGGAGGATTGTTCAATGTCCATTTAAAAGGACCAGGGAAAGTAGCGATTACGACTCATTTTGAGCCTCTCACGTTAATCGTAAAACCTGGAGAACCCGTCATAACAGATCCGAATGCGACAGTCGCTTGGAGCGGTCATTTAGAGCCGGAGTTTGTGATGGACGTGTCGATGCGAACATTTATCGGACGAGGCAGTGGAGAGTCCGTTCAAATGAAGTTTGAAGGAGAAGGCTTCGTCATTATTCAACCATTTGAAGAGACGTATGCTACACAAGATAGTTAACAAAAAGTGCGAGAGAATCGCACTTTTTTGGATAGGAGGCGAGATGATGTTACAACGTTCTTTTTACGAGCGTCCTGTCATTCAAGTCGCTCGTGAGTTAATTGGCTGTTATTTAGTGCGTGAAATAGACGGAGAAAAGCTCATTGGCAAAATTGTCGAAACGGAAGCGTATGCAGGGCCTCTTGACCGTGCTGCTCATTCGTATTCGAATTGTCCGACAGAACGTACGAAAGCGATGTTTCAAGAGGCGGGACATGCGTATATTTATGAAATGCATACGCATGCTCTACTCAATGTCGTTACAGGAAGAGTGGGACAACCACACGGTGTACTCATTCGAGCGGTCGAACCGATTGCTGGTTTAGAAATAATCGAACAAAATCGTGCGACTGTGAAAAGACAAATTGATTGGACGAACGGTCCTGGAAAATTGACGAAAGCTTTCAATATTACGAAGGAGCTTTACGGACATTCGCTTAATGAATCTCCTCTCTATATAGAAGACAGCGAAAGGTTTGTTGACATTGCACGCAGCCCACGTGTCGGCATTGCAAATAGTGGACAGGCTGCACATTATCCGTGGCGATTTTTTGAGCGAAATAACGCTTATGTTTCTGCTTTTCGTAAATAAAATATACCCCCTTGAGCATTTTGTGAAGAAAACATGAACAATTATGATAGGATGTAGCAATAATGTGATATGAGGGAGGAATCAGGGTGAAAGAGAAACAAATCGATGCCATCGTCATAACAGATGAGAAGCAACAACAACTGTATAAACGGACGTTATGGATCGTTATTTTATCACAAATTTTTAGTGGAGCAGGGCTTGCTGCTGGGATTACAGTCGGAGCTTTAATGGCGAAAGAGATGCTCGGTGGAGACGGGGCAGCAGGGATTCCGAGTGCACTTTTCACATTCGGGTCAGGGCTTGCTGCTTATTTAGTTGGACGTTATACACAAAGCCATGGACGTCGTCTCGGTTTATCTTACGGATTTTTCGTCGGTGCAATCGGTGCAGTAGGGGTCATTGCTGCTGCTTATTGGGAGAGTGTCCCGCTTTTATTATTGTCATTATTCATTTACGGTTCAGGGACCGCGACAAATTTGCAAGCGCGCTATGCAGGAACAGACTTAGCACTTCCACAAAAGCGAGCGACAGCAGTAAGTGCCGCGATGGTTTCGACAACATTCGGTGCAGTAGCAGGACCAAACTTAGTAGCGCCAATGGGGCGTTTTGCTGACTCGATCGGCTTCCCGACATTGTCAGGGCCTTTCATGTTAGCGGCGGTCGCTTATGCATTAGCAGGTCTCGTTTTATACATTTGGTTGCGTCCTGATCCATTTATCGTCGCGCAACAATTGGAGAAAGAACGTCAACAAGATGAAGAAGTGGAAGTGGAAGTACCTCCAATGTCCGCACATGAAAAACGCGGTGTGACGATCGGTACTGTCATTATGGTCATTAGTCATGTCGTCATGGTAGCAGTTATGACGATGACACCGATTTATATGCAAAACCATGGATTTACGATGGAGCAAACAGGTATGGTGATTGGATTCCACATTGCAGGGATGTACTTACCTTCACTATTCACAGGAGTCCTCGTCGACAAAATTGGTCGTACGTGGATGGCGGTCGCTGCAGGAGTGACATTGCTCGTCGCAGGTGTGCTCGCAGCATTTGGCCCGATCGATTCACTCGGTCCGATTTTAATAGCGCTTATCTTATTAGGAGTCGGTTGGAACTTCGGATTAATTAGTGGAACAGCGATCGTTGTCGACTCGGCACATAAATCACGCACAGCGAAAGTGCAAGGTTCTGCGGACGTATTTATCGCATTGTCAGGAGCGGGAGGCAGTATTTTATCTGGTGTGATTGTCAGTCAAATGAGTTATTTAGCACTCGGCGTCATGTCTGGAATTTTTGCCTTTTTAATCGTTCCCTTCATCTTATGGGGACAAGCGAAACAACGTGCGACACTATTCAATCAATAAAAAAACAGTTTCTTTTCACATTATGTGAGAAGAAACTGTTTTTTACTTTATCCGATAATATTGTATCCACCGTCTACATAAATGATTTCACCTGTAACGCCTGTTGATAATTGGCTAAGCATCGCGATCGACATGTTCGCAACTTCTTCTTGCGTGATGTTACGTCGAAGCGGTGCTTCTTCTTCAATGCGCGTCAAAATGTCATTGAATGCAGGTACCCCTTTTGCGGAAAGGGTACGCACCGCACCTGCGGAAATCGCATTGACACGAATGCCTTCTTTTCCTAAATCATTTGCTAAATAACGAACACTTGATTCGAGTGCTGCTTTTGCGACCCCCATAATGTTATATCCGTCTAATACACGCTCTGCTCCGAGGTAGCTCATCGTTAAGATTGAACCGCCTTCTGTCATTAAAGGACGTACTGCACGGCTCACTGCCGCTAAAGAATAAGCGCTTGAATCGAGAGCGAATGCGAATCCGTCACGTGACGTATTGATGTAATCATCACGCAAGTCTTCTTGATGTGCGAATGCGACAGAGTGAACGAGTCCGTGAACAGTTCCTGCTGTCTCCTTTAATGTGGAGAAAGCTTCTTGAATGCTTGCATCTTCATTCACATCACATTGAATAATCGCATGTGCTTTAAATTCTGCTTTTTCCAATGCACGTTCCAAACTTTTTTTTGAACGGTCTTTTCGATAAGTGAAAATGACGTTCGCCTCGAGTGCGAATAATTGTTTGGCAATCCCCCACGCGATGCTTCGTTCGTTTGCAACACCCATGACGACGATGTTTTTATTTTTTAATTGTAATAAGTCCATTTCATAACCCTCCATTTATACCTTCTATTAGTACCTACTACTAAAACAAGTATAACATAATTTACAGAAAAGTTATAAACAAATAAAAATACATTTGACTTTATAAATATACATGTATATACTAATAATTACGAATACGAAGAGGTGAAGGAAATGAAAATTGCAATTATTGGCGCAACAGGTTTCGGAGGAGCTGAACTCATCCGCTTATTGCATAGTCATTCAAAGGTAGAAGCAATTGATGTCTTTACATCATCGGAAGTAGGGGAGTTATACTCCAATAAATATCCGAGTATGATTCAAATATACGATCAACCATTACTTGAGATTAATTATTCAAAATTAACACAGTATGATGTTATTTTTGCAAGTACACCAGCAGGGGTCACATCGACACTGTTTGAACCTTTAATGAATAAAGATGTCGTGTTAATCGACTTATCTGGCGATTACCGCCTTAAAAATTTAGAAGATTATGAAAATTGGTACAGCAAAAAAAGTGCGAAACAACAATATGTGGACAAGGCAGTATACGGCTTAACGGAATGGGCGAAGGAAAATGTGAAAGGATCGACATTCATTTCAAACCCTGGTTGTTATCCGACCGCAGCATTATTATCGACAATCCCATTGTATAAAGAGGACCTTGTTATTCCAGGCACATGCATAATCGATGCAAAAAGCGGTGTGACAGGTTCAGGAAATAGCTTAGTGAAAAGTTCTCATTTTTGTGAAGCGAATGAAAATATTTCAATATATAAAATGAATAAACATCAACATATTCCAGAAATTGAACAAGGATTAAAAATGTTTGCAGGGGCGGAAGATACGATTACGTTCTCTACCCATCTCGTTCCGATGATGCGCGGTATTTTGAGTACGACGTACATTAACGTTAAAGAAGGAACGACGGAAGACATGATTCAACGAGCGTTTGAAGAAGCGTATAAAGATGCTCCGTTCGTTCGTTTAATTGAAGAAGCAGGTATGTTTGGAACGAATCGTGTACGCGGAACGAACTATTGTGATATTCACTGGGACTTAGATGAACGTACAAATCGTTTAACAGTTGTCGCAGCAATCGACAACTTGGTGAAAGGCGCAGCAGGGCAGGCGATTCAAAATATGAACGTACTGTTCGGTTATGATGAAATGGACGGATTAGATCAAATACCATTATATATGTAATGAAAGATAGGAAGGTGACATGCATTGGAACTCGTACAAAAAATTCAAAAACAATATTCTCATAAAAATGTCATTACACCGAAAGGGTACCGCGCAGGCGGTATGCATTGTGGACTGAAATATAAGCGCAGCGACTTAGCAATCATTTATAGCGAAGTTCCAGCGCATGTCGCAGGAGTATTTACGACGAATGCGATTCAAGCAGCACCTTTACACGTGACGAAAGAAGTCGTTTACGAAACGAAAAAGATGCAAGCGATCGTCGTCAATTCAGGAAACGCCAACGCATGTACAGGAAAGCAAGGACTGGAAAATGCGTATAAAATGCAGCAAGCGACAGCTGAAAAATTAGGGATTGACTCTAACTTAGTCGGAGTAGCGTCAACAGGCATTATCGGGGAACAGATGAATATGGAACCTGTATTAACAGGAATCGATAAATTATATATCGGAACGTCTTCTGAAAATGCGATTCAAGTATCTCAAGCGATTTTAACGACCGATACTGTGACGAAAACGACATCATACGTTCTCGACATCGATGGAAAAGAAGTGACGATTTCAGGAGTGGCAAAAGGTTCAGGAATGATCGCGCCAAATATGGCGACGATGCTCGCATTCATTACGACGGACGCAGCGGTAACGTCAGAAGCGTTACAACAAGCATTGTCTTCGATTACAGATCGAACATTTAACTCGATTACAGTAGACGGCGACACATCGACGAACGATACGGTTCTCGTCATGGCAAACGGAATGGCTGAAAATGACATGTTAACAGACGAACATCCAGATTGGGATGTATTCGTTGAAGGGGTACGTGCAGTAAGTGAAGATTTAGCGAAAATGATCGCCAAAGATGGAGAAGGTGCGACAAAGCTCGTTGAAGTGAACGTAATGAATGGAACGTGTGAAGAAACGTCACGCATCATCGCGAAAAAAGTAGTCGGTTCACCGCTCGTGAAAACAGCGATGTACGGAAATGACGGTAACTGGGGACGCATTATTGCGGCAATCGGATATAGCGGTGTCCCGATTGACCCAAACAAAATTTCCATTAAAATCGGTCCATTTGAAGTGCTCTCTATGGGAGAACCTGTCCCATTTGAAGACGCAGCCGTGACACATTATTTAAAGAAAAGTGAAGTCGTCATCGATATCGATCTCGGAATCGGAGACGCTTCAGGAACAGCATGGGGGTGCGATTTATCATATGACTACGTACAAATCAACGCTTCATACCGAACGTGATACAATCGTTTTAAAATTAGGTGGAAGTATGTTAAGTGAATTAAATGACTCATTTTTTACGAAGTTGAAAGAGATGCATCAACATTCAAATATCGTCATCACACACGGTGGGGGACCGAACATATCGCGCGCATTAGAAGAAGCGAATATACCGTATGAAACGGTAAACGGTTTACGTGTCACGACGAAAAAGGCAGCAAAAATTGTGCGCAATACATTGAATGGTGAAGTGAACGCCCCACTCGTCCACCGATTGACGAATGCTGGACTAGAAGCGGTCGGTTTATCAGGGTATGACAATCAATTGTTCGTCTGTACATATTTAGACGAAGCGACATACGGAGAAGTAGGTGTCGTGCAAGAAGTGCATAAAGCGTGGCTTGAAAAATTGTTCGCGCTCAATGTAATTCCGGTCATTAGTTGTGTCGGATGCAATGAACAAGGAGAACCGCTCAATATTAACGGTGATGACGCAGCGACAGCGGTAGCCGTCAGCTTACAAGCGGATCAAATGATCTTCGTCACAGACGTACAAGGATTGCTCGTTGACGGAGAACTCATCGAGTCGACGACTGAATGTGAAATCAATCATTGGATTGAAGATGGTACGATTTATGGCGGGATGATTCCGAAAGTGAAAGGCGCTTTAGCGACGATGAAAGAAGGCGTTGCGAGTGTTCAAATTACGAACGAAACACTACAAGGAACGACGATTGTAGATGACATAAAGGAGAATGTACAATGAGTGTATTATTTCAAAACTATGCGAGACGACCGATTGAACTCGTAGAAGGAAAAGGAACAATCGCTTACGATCAAAACGGTAAAAAATATTTAGACTTCTCGAGTGGAATTGCTGTCACGAGTCTCGGGCATGCGAATGAAGAGCTCGTACAAGTCGTTTGCGAACAGAGTAAAAAAGTGTGGCATACGTCAAACTTATTCCAAAACTCGAAGCAAGAAGAAGTCGCAACGAAATTAATAGAAGGAACTCATTTCGGACAAGCGCTTTTTTGCAATAGTGGGGCGGAAGCGAACGAAGCGGCGATCAAATTAGCGCGCAAACATACAGGGAAATTTAAAATCATTACGTTCCAACAGTCGTTCCACGGTCGTACACTCGGTACGATGGCAGCGACAGGACAAGATAAAGTAAAAGAAGGATTCGGCCCGATGTTAGAAACGTTTGACATCATTCCTTACAATGACGAAGCAGCACTCGAACGAGCGATGGGAGACGATGTTGCGGCGATCATGTTAGAAGTTGTACAAGGAGAAGGTGGAGTGGAGCCGATTACAGAAACGTTCGCTGAAAAAATTAACGAGATGAGCAAACAGTACGGAGCGCTCATCATCGTAGACGAAGTGCAAACTGGAATCGGTCGAACGGGAACGAAATACGCTTTTCAACAGACGGTACTCCAACCTGATATTATGTCACTCGCCAAAGGTTTAGGGGGAGGTTTCCCAATCGGGGCGATGATCGCAACGAAGGAACTCGCCGACACATTCGGTCCAGGAACACATGGAACGACATTCGGTGGAAACTATTTAGCGACAGCGGTCGCATCGAAAGTGTGCGATATCATTTTCGATGAAACTTTCTTACAACAAGTGCAAGAAAAAGGAGCTTATTTAAAAGAAGCGGTCGAAAAAGAACTCCCTTCACTTGAAACGAAAGGACAAGGTTTATTATTCGGTATTCGTCAAGAAGGATGGGATGTTGCGAGCGTGTTAGCGAAAGCGGAAGAAGCAGGATTGTTAACTGTTGCAGCAGGAAATAACGTCCTCCGTCTCCTCCCACCACTCACCGTATCAAAAGAAGAAATCGACGAAGCCGTTCACATTTTAAAACAAATTTTATAAAAAGAAACTTTCAAACTATTTTTGCTCAAGCGATTATAGATTGAAAGCTTTTTATTATCCCCACATAAGTTCAGCGATGTAAATGACGACGGTCACCGTAATGGCGCTCAAAATCGTTGAAAATAGAACGATTTGCGCAGCGAGGTCAGGATTGACGTCATATTCAAAAGCGAGTGTTGAACTATTGCGTGATGTCGGGAATGAACTGCCGATAAATAAAGATTTAGCGACAACTCCGTCTAATTTAAATAACAAGATGAGTAAGAACGCAATCGCTGGGCTAATGATGAGACGTAAAAAGGAACTCCAATAAATAACTCCTTGAAACATCGCTTTAAATTCAATTTGAGCGAGTTGTGCTCCGAGTAGTAAAAGAGCGAGAGGGAGAAAACCGTCCGCCATTTGACGAATCGGAAGCTCGATGAAGATCGGCAATTGCCATTGTAAATAGTTGAGTAAACTCCCGATCCAAAGAGCGTGAATGATCGGCAAGCGAAAGAGCTCACGTAAAATGTCGAGACCGGACTTCGAAGTAGAAATGAGATTGTATAACCCGTATGTGTACGTCACAATGTTTTGTGCAATCGTTACGATAATTTGAATCGATACTCCGATCGGTTGCGTAGCGAAAATCATTTGACTGACAGGAACACCGTAATTACCAGAGTTCATTAACACGACACTATTTTTAAATGTCGCGCCTGTATCTCTTTCTAACTTTAGCGCTCGCGCTCCGATTTCGCTGATGGCGATTAAAGCTAAGTTGAAGACGACTAAGTATAAGATGAGCTGGACGATGAGCGGTCCGTCGATAACCGTTTCATATAAGCTAATAAATACAGCAGCTGGTAAAAGAGCGTACGTTAATAAATGTGAAAAAGAACGTAAGTCGAATTGAAAAATTCGTTGTAGCACTCCTCCGACGAACAGTAAAACTAAAATTGGTGCGATAATTTCTTGCACAATTGCAAAAAGAAACTTCATATGAAAACCCCTTTAATCCCGTAATATCCTAATTTCTTTATCTTAACATATTCAAAAGATGGGGGAATCCCCTAATAGTTCAAAAATTGAAGAGGGCGTACAATGGAATTACATTGAAGCGATACCTTATTGAAGGAGGATATTTTTCATGAAAAATCAAATTGAAAAGAAAATTGCAATTGTAGGAGCGGGGACAGCAGGCGTCACAATGGCGGCTCAATTACTTCGCAAAGCACCTTATTTAAAAGATGACATTATCATTATCGATCCATCAGACAAACATTACTACCAACCATTCTTCACATTAGTCGGTGGCGGTGATTCAAAATTAGAAGATAACGTGCGTCCGCAAGAAGAAGTCATTCCAGAAGGAGCACAATTACTTTTAGAAGCGGTCACAACATTTAACCCGAATTCAAACGAGATTGTAACGGACCAAGGAACAGTCGTAAAATACGAATATTTAATGGTTGCAGCTGGTATTCAATTAGATTGGGATAAAGTGAAAGGCTTAAAAGAAACGCTCGGTAAAAACGGTGTATGCAGTAACTATCACCAAGACTATGTGGAAAGCACATGGGAATCAATTAAAAATGTAAAAGATGGCTTAGCGATTTTCACACAACCATCAACACCTGTTAAATGTGCGGGAGCACCACAAAAAATTATGTATTTAGCGGATGAAGCATTCCGTCGTCGTGGTGTGCGTCATCGTGCGAATATGGAATTTATTTCAGGAATGGACGATTTATTCCCAGTAAAACGTTACTACCCTGTATTGAAAGATCTCGTAAAACAAAAAGAAATTAAAGAAACGTATTTCATGGACCTCGTTGAAATTGACGGTCCTAATAAAAAAGCGACATTCGAACATGTGGAAACGAAAGAACGCATCACGCGCGACTTCTCAATGATTCACGTCACACCACCGATGTCAGCACCAGATTTCATCGCGAAAAGCCCGATTGCGAACGAAGCAGGTTGGGTAGACCTCGATATGTATACGTTACGTCATACGAAATACGACAATATTTTCGGAGCAGGAGATTGCACGAGCCTTCCGACATCACGTACAGGAGCAGCAATCCGTAAACAAGCACCTGTAGCAGTAGATAACTTACTTGCAATGATGAACGATAAAGAAATGACAGCGAAATATGACGGCTATTCATCATGCCCAGTCGTAACAGGCTACGATACCGTGATGCTTGCGGAGTTCGTATACGGATACGAAGCGAAAGAATCATTCCCAATCGACCAACGTAAACAACGCCATTCGATGCATTTCATGAAGAAAAACATTTTACCGATGATGTATTGGAACGGTATGCTTAAAGGCACGATGTAAGAAACGAAAGAGAGGAGAATTACGGTGACAACAGAAAAACGAGATTTAACAGAAGTCGTATCGACATTAGAGCGCGATGAACAATTAGAATCACTTTCGTACTTAGTTGATAAATTACCGACATTCGTATCAACCTTACAAGCAGTAGAAGATAAACTCGCTTTCGTCGCTGCATCGATGCAAGATGAGCGCAGTCTTGAATTGATTGCGGATGATGTCGAAGGAAAAATTGAAAGACTCCATATCGATTCAACGCATTTAGATGCGATGATGACGATGGTTCAATTATTACCGAGACTCGTTCCTGTAATCGAACAAGTAGACAATGTCGTAGCATTCGCTGAAAGTGTGTGGGGCGACAAACGTACGGTTGATCAATTAACGACAACGATGACAGAAACAGTAAAAGAATACGTCCCAATCGATAAAGGGAAAGAAATTATCGAAGAGACAAAAGAAGAATTTGAACGTACGAAAGACGATAGCCCAATTACAATTTTCGGATTGATGAAAATTTTAAAAGACCCAGTCGTCCAAGACGGTTTAAAATATGCGCAAGCCTTTTTAACGACAGTTCAAAAGCATCGCAATTAATTAAACATATAAGAGGAGCGTAGGCAATACATCGCTCCTCTTTTTTGTTACACTGAAAAGAAAAGGAGGCGAAGACGTTGTCGAATACGATTGATCCATACTTCACAGAAAATTTATTCAATCATTTACAAGATGGCATTATCGTCATGACGAGTACCCGTACGATTATTCGAATGAATGAAGCGGCGAAACGTTTAATGGGATGGAAAGAAGGAGATATCGTTCCGTATTGTACATATTGTGAGACACGTGCTTTGCAAGATGGAGAAGAACGTTGCTTTTTACTCGCGAATGATGGAAAAATTCCTTATTTTTCATCTAAAATGCCGAAAGTCGGTCAATATATGGTCAATGTTGAGATGAGTAACGTTTTAATGTATGAAGAAGCGGACGAAAAATATTATTTACTCGTCATACGAGACCGCACATTGAAAGAAAAAGAAGATGCAGCGAAGTTATCAAAGAAAATATTGCACCGGTTAACAGAAGCGCGTGAAGTCGAACATAAACGTCTTAGTCAAGAACTCCACGATGGGGTAGGTCAAGCATTATATAGCGTCGCAATCGCGATGGATAATTTATCGATGTCGATTGAAGATGAAGAATTATCGACATACTTAAAAGAGGTGCGACAAGAACTTGGAAAAGCGATGGAAGATGTGAAATTTTATTCGCAATCACTTCGCCCGAAAAGTCTCGATGCTCTCGGGTTAATGCCGACGATTGAAACGTTATTGCAGTCGATCCGTCAAAAAATGCCGAGTTTAAATATTCGGTTAGAGACGAATTGTTACGACCGTTTAACGCCGATTGCTGAAATTAATATTTATCGAGTCGTACAAGAAGCAACGCATAATATGATGAAATATGCAAAAGCGACAGAAGCGCTCGTCCAATTTGAAAAAGATCCATTCGGTTTACAAATTACGATCGAAGACAACGGGGTCGGTTTTCATGTTGAACGAGAAAAAGATGGTTTAGGACTACTTCATATCGGAGAGCGAATTTCACAGTTGAGAGGCAAAACGATCATTCAATCTGAAATTGGAATAGGTACGAAAATAACGATGTACGTCCCGAAACACCAATTGGTAGGTGATGGCGATGAATATATTGATCGTAGATGATCACTTTCTCATCCGTAAAGGTGTAAGAATGTTGCTCGAACGATGGGAAGCTGTCGAGACGATTGAAGAAGCGGATAATGGGACTGATGCGATCGCATTAGCGGAGCAGAAGCAACCGGATGTCGTCCTACTAGACTTATCGATGCCGGAAGGATTAGATGGATTTACTGCGGCTCAAAACATTCATAAAACAGTTCCAGATGCGAAAATTATCGTATTGACAATGCATGATGAAGAAGCATATATACAAAAAGCATTACAATCAGGAATTTCAGGATATTTATTGAAAAATAGCGAATCGAATGAATTGCAAGAAGCTATTGAAGCAGTTATGCGTGGTGAGCGTTATTACCGCACACGGATTCCTTTAGAGCAATTAGAGAAGATGGTGGCAAATGAACCTCAAAAATCAATTTTAACACCGAGAGAACAAGAAGTACTACGCTTAGTAACTTTAGGTTATACGAATATTCAAATTGGAGAGCAACTCGTCATCAGCCCGAAAACAGTCGAACGTCATAAATCAAATATGATGCAGAAGCTTGAATTGCAAGAAATCCACGAATTAATTCAATATGGAATTAAAAATCATGTCGCTGATTTAGTATAGAAATATAAAAATTAGCCGATATAAAGAGTAGTGTGAAAAGTGTATGCCAAAGGAGAGAAGAGATGAAAATCGTCGTACCGATTGATGGTTCAAACCAATCGTATGAAATCGTACCGTTCGCAGTAGAACTTGCGAAGCGCTACGATGATGAAATTGTATTTTTAAATATCCAACAAAATTTACAAGAACTTGGATTGCCTGCTATAAAAAAAGCGGCAGAGTTAGTAAAGGACGAAGGAGTAGCGTACAGTGCGAAAGTACGTACGGGAATCGCTGCGATGGAAATCGTAGCAGAGTCAGGCGATGAGGATATTCGTTACATCGTCATGGCGAAGGGAAAAGGGGATGAAGAAGCGATTGGAAGTGTCAGCGCTCACGTATTGAAACTAGCAACATGTCCAGTCGTATTCGTTCCAAAACGTGCGATTGAAGCGAAACAATAAGGATTGAAAAAGCCAGCGATGAAGTGATCATCACTGGCTTTTTTATTCGTTTATTGGACTTCCATAATGACAGGTAAAATCATCGGACGACGCTGTGTCTTATTGTATAAGAACGGATTGAGCTGTTCGATAATTTCATTTTTTGCAAGTTGTGCATCATATTCATTATGGTGCAATAATACATTTAAACGTTTTTGAAGCATTTTTTGCGCTTCATGAATCATTGAACCGGATTCGCGCATGTAGACGAATCCGCGTGAAATGATATCTGGTCCTGATACGATGCGTTTACGTTTCGTGTCAATTGTTGCGACAACGATAACGAGCCCATCTTCAGATAAAATTTTTCGATCGCGTAAAACGACATTGCCAATATCTCCAATACCGCTTCCGTCGATGTATACATCACCTGAAGGAATGCGTCCTGCAACACGTGCAGTATCTTGCGTTAATGCGAGTACCTCACCGTTGCTTAAGATGAATGTGTTCTCTTCAGGGACATCACAGTCGATACCGAGTTTTGCGTGCATACGCATCATGCGGTATTCACCGTGAATCGGCATGAAAAATTTCGGTTGGATTAAACGAAGCATTAATTTTTGTTCTTCTTGTGACCCGTGACCTGATGTATGGATGTTGTTTAAAGGTCCGTGAATGACGTCAGCCCCTGCTTTGAATAATGAGTTAATCGTACGGTTGACGCTTAATTTGTTTCCTGGAATTGGAGAAGATGAGAAGATGACCGTATCTCCCGGTTGAATCGATACTTGACGGTGTGTACCGTTCGCAATACGCGAAAGAGCCGCCATCGGTTCACCTTGAGAACCTGTACATAAAATCATCGCTTCATTTGCAGGTAAACGATTTAAAGCGTGAGCGTCTACGAATAAATCGTCAGGTGCATCGATGTAGCCGAGTTCTCGGCCGATCGTAATTGCGTTATCCATACTGCGTCCAAAAACAGCTACTTTCCGGTTGAACAGCTGAGCGGATTCAATGACTTGTTGCAGACGATGAATGTTTGAGGCGAATGTCGCAAATATAATTCGTCCATCTACTGCACGGAAGATATCTGTAATGCTTTCTCCGACTTTACGTTCTGACATCGTGAAGTTCGGAATTTCTGCGTTCGTACTATCCGATAGTAAGCAGAGCACACCTTCGCTTCCAATCTTCGCCATTTTCGCAAGGTTCGCTGGTTCGCCAACAGGTGTGAAGTCAAACTTGAAATCTCCTGTATGGACGATGTTGCCTGAAGGTGTTTTGATGACGACTCCGTAAGCGTCTGGAATACTATGTGTCGTCATGAAGAACGAGACGGACGTTTTACGGAATTTAATGATGTCATCTTCATCAATTTCAATCAATTTCGTCGAACGTAATAATCCGTGTTCTTCTAATTTATTGCGCAAGAGACCAAGTGCAAGCTTGCCGCCGTAAACAGGGATGTTCACTACTTTGAGTAAATAAGGAATTCCACCGATGTGGTCCTCATGTCCGTGTGTGACGAAAAGTCCTTTAATTTTGTCTTCGTTGCGTTTTAAAAATGTGTAATCTGGAATGACATAGTCGATCCCGAGCAAGTCATCTTCAGGAAATTTAATCCCTGCGTCGATGAGGATGATCTCATCTTGGAACTGTATGCCGTACGTATTTTTACCGATTTCCCCTAGTCCGCCTAGAGCGAAAACGGCCGTTTCGTTATTTTTAATTATTTTCATTCGATGTCGTCAACCTCTGTGATGACAAAATGTTCTGATGCTTGTTCATATTCAAGGTGAGCGCCTTCTAAAGGTTGGATGAACTCAATGTTGAGTACTTTGCCTTTAAGTGCTTGACGCACATCTTGTTCTGAGTCTGCTTCAATGTACATCGCTTGAGTGTTTTCGCGGACTGGCACTTCATGTACATCTTTTTGATATAAAACTTTAAAAATCATTGTCGTATTCTCCTTTTTCGTTCAAATACTATTCATTTATAATATCATGGCAAATGAAAGAAATAAAGAAAAGCTAATCTGCATTTTCAAGAGATTAGCTTCTCTATCATTCTATTTTATTGCGCTTATGATTCGAGTGGTTGTGCGAACTCATTCGCTTTAAACGGGTTGCTCTCATCAATATGATCGAAGAACATGACGCCATTTAAATGATCGAGTTCATGTTGAAACGCAATCGCTGGTAAGCCACGGAGGCGTTTTTTAATTTTTTTACCTTCAATGTTGTAGGCTTCAATTGTGATGCGCGCATAGCGTGGTACGTAGCCTTCAACAGGACGGTCGACAGAGAGACATCCTTCTCCACTATCTAAAAAAGTTTGTTCTACCGAATGACTGACAATTTTAGGGTTGATTGCAATAATGTCGAGTTCTGGCTCATCTTCCCCTTCAATATAAATGGCAAACATGCGTTTTGAAACATTAATTTGTGGAGCGGCAAGGCCGATTCCTGGGCGTAAATCATATTTTTCTGCTAATTCATCATCTTGACTATTCAAGACGTATTCCATTAAGCTCTCTGCTATTTTTTGATCTTCTTCACTGAGAGGGAGTGCGACTTCTTTAGCAACTTCGCGCAATGTAGGGTGCCCTTCTCGGATGATATCTTTCATTAAAATCATGTAGTACTTCCTTTCTTTTTTAATCTATGAACAACGAACAGTCACTTATTTATTAAGTATAGAGCAAAACGTTCATTTAGAAAAGGTACAACTACAAACTCTTCTTTACAGAAATTCTGTTTGAAATGAATCGAGAAGTGGAATACGTAGGAGAGATAAAGGAAATAATAGATGTATTATAGTACAGAATGCTCGTTGGAGTAGTACAGAATGGTATAGCTAAAATGAATAGAAAACAGCTAAACACTAAGATTTCAATGATTGACAAGCGGAAAAAACGTCTGTATACTTTGAATTAAGATATTTTGTACTACCTTGTTATTCATAAAGCATTAATACAGTTAAAGGAGAGGTGCTCACATGGCAGCAAATAAAAAAACGCAATTTGACCCAGTTCAAACATTGCAAGAAGTTGAAGACAAATTTGAAATGCTTCAAATTTTAAACGAAAAAGGGGAGATCGTTAACGAGGATTTAATGCCCGATTTAACGGACGAAGAACTCGTTGAATTAATGGAACGTATGGTATACGTACGTGTACTCGACCAACGTTCGATCTCTTTAAACCGTCAAGGTCGTCTCGGTTTCTATGCGCCGACTGCAGGTCAAGAAGCATCACAGCTTGCGAGTCACTTTGCAACGACGAAAGAAGACTTCATCTTACCAGGATACCGCGATGTACCGCAAATCGTGTTCCACGGCTTACCGTTACATCAAGCATTCCTCTGGTCACGCGGTCACTATTTAGGAAGTGACTTACCAGAAGATTTAAATATTTTCATTCCACAAATTATTATCGGTGCTCAATACATTCAAGCAGCAGGTGTTGCGATGGGTTACCAAAAGAGTGGAAAAGAAGCGATCGCACTCACTTATACAGGTGACGGCGGTACGTCACAAGGGGACTTCTACGAAGGAATCAACTTCGCAGGAGCATTCAACTTGCCAGCAGTATTCATCGTACAAAACAACCAATTCGCAATCTCGACACCACGCGAATTGCAAACACGCGGTAAAACACTTGCGCAAAAAGGTATCGCAGCAGGTATTCCAAGCATCTTAGTCGATGGTATGGATGCATTAGCGGTATACAAAGTAACGAAAGATGCGCGCGATCGTGCAATTGCGGGCGAAGGTCCAACATTGATCGAAACGATGACATACCGTTACGGCCCACATACGATGGCGGGAGATGACCCAACACGTTACCGTACGAGCGACACAGACGATGAGTGGGAGAAAAAAGATCCACTCGTACGTTTCCGCATCTTCTTAGAAGGCAAAGGCCTCTGGACAGAAGAGAAAGAAAACGAAGTGATCGAACGTGCGAAAGAAGACGTTAAAGAAGCGATTAAAAAAGCGGACGCTGCACCGAAACAAAAGGTGACAGACTTCCTCGAAATTATGTATAAAGGCGAAATGCCATATAACGTTAAAGAACAATATGACATTTACAAAGCAAAGGAGTCGAAATAAACTATGGCACAAATGACGATGATTCAAGCGATTACAGACGCGATGCGCGTCGAGCTTAAAAAAGATGAAAAAGTACTCGTCTTTGGAGAAGACGTCGGTGTTAACGGCGGTGTATTCCGTGCGACGGAAGGTCTTCAAAAAGAGTTTGGAGAAAGTCGAGTGTTCGATACTCCTCTTGCAGAATCAGGAATCGGTGGCCTCGCAGTAGGTCTTTCAATGACAGGCTACCGCCCAGTAATGGAAATTCAATTCTTCGGTTTCTTATTCGAAGTGATTGACTCAGTGAGCGGTCAACTTGCACGTCAAAGTTTCCGTACAGCAGGTAAATTAAATGCTCCTGTGACGATTCGTTCGCCATTCGGTGGCGGTGTAGCAACACCGGAAATGCACGCGGACAGTTTAGAAGGAATCGTTGCATCACAACCTGGATTAACAGTCGTTATTCCATCATCACCATACGATGCGAAAGGGCTTTTAATTTCAGCGATTCGCGATGAAAACCCGGTCATCTTCTTAGAACATATGAAATTGTACCGTTCATTCCGTGAAGAAGTTCCGGAAGAAGAATATACAATTCCACTCGGAAAAGCAGCAGTGAAACGTGAAGGAACAGATCTCTCAATCATCACATACGGTGCGATGGTTCACGAAAGCTTAAAAGCGGCTGAAGAATTGGAAAAAGAAGGACATTCTGTGGAAGTTATTGACCTTCGAACAGTTCAACCGTTAGATATTGAAACGATTATCGCATCTGTCGAAAAGACAAACCGTGCAATCGTCGTCCAAGAAGCGCAAAAACAAGCAGGTATCGCGGCGAACGTCGTAGCAGAAATTACAGAGCGTGCGATTTTACATTTAGAAGCACCTGTACTTCGTGTAACGGCACCGGATACAATTTATCCATTCGCTCAAGGTGAGCGCGCTTGGTTACCAGATGCAAATGATATTAAAGAAACAGCATTGAATGTATTGACATTTTAATTGACACAATAAAGGATGAGCGAGAGTCACATGGACTCTCCGCTCGAATTTGATAAAGAAAGGGTGAGCAATTTGGCATTTAAATTTAAGTTGCCAGATATCGGTGAAGGTATCCATGAAGGTGAAATCGTAAAGTGGTTCGTAAAAGAAGGCGATTCAATCGAAGAGGACGATACATTACTTGAAGTCCAAAACGATAAGGCAGTCGTTGAAATCCCGTCACCAGTGACAGGTAAAGTTGAGAAAATTCACGTTGAAGAAGGTACGGTAGCGGTTGTAGGAGACGTCTTAATTAGCTTTGACGCACCTGGCTACGAGTCAGACGATTCAGATGCTGAGGAAGAAATCGAACAGCCGAAAGCAGAAGAAAAAGTAGCGGAAGAGCCGAAACAAGAAACGGCACCAGCTGCGAAAGAACAAGAAAAAGGTGAAGCGGTTCCATCAAAAGGTCCTAGCCGTGTCATCGCAATGCCATCTGTACGTAAATTTGCACGCGACAATGACGTTCAAATTGCAGACGTAACAGGAACAGGCAAAAACGGCCGTATTTTAAAAGAAGATATTGAAGCATTCTTAAACGGTGATCAAACAGCACCATCAGCAGATGCAACTTCTGAAGAAACTGCAGCACCAGAAGCAAAAGCTTCAAAACCTGTCGTTCCAGAAGGAGACTTCCCAGAAACACGTGAAAAATTATCGGGTATGCGTCGTGCAATTGCAAAAGCGATGGTGAACTCGAAGAAAACAGTTCCACACGTTACATTGATCGACGAAGTAGACGTAACGAAACTCGTTGCACACCGTAAGAAATTTAAAGAAGTGGCAGCAGCGAAAGATATTAAATTAACATTTTTACCATACGTCGTAAAAGCACTCGTTGCGACATTACGTGAGTTCCCTGTATTGAACACATCACTTGATGACGAGACAGACGAACTTATCCAAAAACATTACTACAACATCGGAATTGCAGCAGACACGGACCGTGGACTTCTCGTTCCAGTCGTGAAACATGCAGACCGTAAATCAATCTTCAACATTTCATCTGAAATTAATGAACTCGCAGTAAAAGCACGTGACGGCAAACTTGCTCCGAACGAAATGCAAGGTGCTTCATGTTCAATTACGAATATCGGTTCAGCGGGTGGCCAATGGTTCACACCAATTATTAACCACCCAGAAGTGATGATTTTAGGAATCGGCCGTATCGCTGAAAAAGCGATCGTAAAAGATGGCGAAATCGTTGCAGCTCCAATGCTCGCATTATCATTTGTATTCGATCATAGAGTTATTGATGGCGCAACAGGCCAAAATGCGTTAAACTATTTTAAGGAACTCATAAGTAATCCAGAACTATTATTAATGGAGGCGTAAGCAAATGGTAGTAGGAGATTTTCCAATCGAAGTTGACACACTCGTAGTAGGATCAGGCCCAGGAGGATATGTTGCAGCAATTCGTGCAGCACAACTTGGTCAAAAAGTAGCAATCGTTGAGAAAGATGAACTCGGTGGCGTATGTTTAAACGTCGGCTGTATTCCATCTAAAGCTTTAATCTCAGTCGGAGAGCGTTTTGTACAAGCACAAGAAGCAGACGATATGGGAATTGAAGTGAAAGACGTTAAGCTCGATTTCTCACAAGCAATGAAGTATAAAGAAAGCGTCGTAAACCGTTTAACAGGTGGCGTTGAAGGATTGCTGAAAGGGAATAAAGTTGAAATTATTAAAGGGGAAGCATATTTCAACGATGCGAACACTGCACGCGTGATGAACGAAGACTCTGCACAGACGTACAAGTTCAAAAATGCGATTATCGCAACAGGTTCACGTCCAGTTGAAATCCCTGGTTTCGCTTACTCAAAACGTGTTCTCAACTCAACAGGAGCACTCTCATTAGAAAAATTACCTAAAAAATTAGTTGTCATCGGTGGAGGATACATCGGGACAGAACTCGGTTCAGCATACGCGAACTTAGGAACGGAAGTAACGATCCTTGAAGGTGGAAAAGACATCTTACTCGGCTTCGAAAAACAAATGACAGCAATCGTCAAAAAAGGCTTGAAGAAAAAAGACGTTGAAATCGTTACAGAAGCACTCGCTAAAGGTGTGGAAGAAAAAGACGATGAAGTGAAAGTAACTTACGAAGTAAAAGGTGAAGAGAAAACAATCGAAGCTGATTACGTACTCGTTACAGTAGGTCGCCGTCCAAACACAGACGAAATCGGTTTAGAAGGCGTTGGAATCGAAATGACAGACCGCGGATTAATCAAAGTAGATAAACAAGGTCGTACGAATGTTCCAAACATCTTCGCAATCGGTGACGTTGTCGAAGGTCCACAACTTGCGCATAAAGCTTCATACGAAGCAAAAGTAGCGGCGGAAGCTATTTCAGGTGAAAAATCTGAAGTAGACTACATCGCAATTCCTGCAGTATGCTTTACATCTCCAGAACTCGCAACAGTTGGTCTTTCAGAAGATCAAGCGAAAGAAGAAGGTTATGAAGTAATCGCTGGTAAATTCCCATATGCTGCAAATGGCCGTGCACTTGCACTTGGTGCGACTGAAGGATTCGTTAAAATCGTCGCTCGTAAAGAAGACGGACTCATCCTTGGTGGTCAAATCGTAGGCGCGAACGCATCTGATATGATTTCAGAGTTCGGTATTGCGATTGAAGCAGGTATGACACTTGAAGATATGGCAATGACAATTCATGCTCACCCAACATTAGGTGAAATTGCTATGGAGGCAGCGGAAGTTGCTCTCGGCAAGCCGATTCATATGGTAACAAAATAAAATAGCTTTTTATACCGCTTATACGTCGTATAAGCGGTATTTTTCATAGGAGGATATAAATGGATTACAGTTACCCACTCGACCTCGATTGGTCAACAGAAGAAATGGTACAAGTGGTGCGCTTTTTTGAAGCGGTAGAGCAAGCGTATGAAACATCGGTTTCCCGCGAAGCATTAATGGAAGCGTACCGCCAGTTTAAAGTAGTCGTACCATCGAAAGCTGAAGAGAAAACGATTTTCCGTCAATTCGAAAAAGCGAGTTCATACAGCTGTTATCACGCTGTCAAACTCGCTAAAGAACGACCAGATGCCGAAAAGATTTCAATGGATCGTTAAGGCGTATTAATATAGAGACGGTATAATGGCATCAATTGTTCAAACGTTTTATGAACGAGATCGAAAAATTGAGTTTTCGATAATTGGCAAGCCTCTTTCGCTGTCAAACTAACGCCGATGACGAGCTCTGCACTTTTCACATCATGTAAACGAGTGATGAGCGCCTCTATGCCGCTTTCGCCGAGTGACTGTAAAGAGTCGCTCGGTTTTTTCGTATGGTCTCCACTCATAATAAAGTGTTCAGGTAAATTTGTAATAACTTCAGGATGCTTCGTTAAAGTTTCGCTAATTTCACGCTTTTTCGTATTTTCGTAAATGACGACGAGTGTAATAAATAGTCTGTCGTCCCATAAGCCAATTTGAAAGTGAGGTAACGCTTTATAGCCTCGTTTTGACGGTGCGAAAGCGACCCAGCTATCACTTGGAGGATTGACCGTCCGTCGCGCATGCTTCGCTACATGGGGATGAAACTCACCTAAACCATGAGCGGACAATGTCGCGCTATACAATTCACCTAACTCTCTAAATTTCGGTTGGATTTGTTGCTGTAAAGCAGTCATTCTATTTTCTAGTCCTTCTATCGTAAATACATTAAAATCATCTTCTGTCCAATATGTCACAAAACATTCTCCTTTCACATATGTTTAGTGTAACAAAATTGTGGGAACAAGTAGAGTATAAAGAACGAGGAGAAAGGGTGATTACTATGCGACAAGTTATCGATTTAAATACTGAATTAAATCAGTACGAAGTGTATATTCAAAATTTACGTTATGAATTAGACTATGAACTTTTGTCACTCCATGAAGCGTTACAAAATAAAGAAGAAAAAGCCGTTCAGTCCAGTAAAAAACGTTTATTTGAAATTACAGATGAATTACAACAGTATGGTGAACTGTAAAGGAGAACATACATGACAGAAAATTGTACATGTCCATAAAGGTGTGAACGAGCGAAGAACCGTTTGTTCACACCTTTTTCATGTTATACTAAGAAATAGAAGGTGGGTGACACGTATGAATTGGGGAGCAATTGACAAATATGCGAAATCATTAATTAAAGAAGCGGGACATCGCATTCGTGTCTCGTTTTATACGAATATTTCGGTAGATACGAAGGCGAGTGCGAATGATTTAGTGACAAATATTGATCGAGAAATTGAGCAATTTTTCATCGAACATATAACGCGTGATTTTCCAGAGCATCGCATCGTAGGTGAAGAAGGATTTGGAGATCAAATCGATTCATTAGACGGTGTCGTTTGGTTTTTAGACCCGATTGACGGCACGATGAATTTCGTTCATCAAAAGCGTAATTTTGCGATTTCATTAGGCATTTATCTCGATGGAGTTGGCATGCTTGGATATATTTATGATGTCATGCGTGATGATTTTTATCATGCGACGCGAGGAGAAGGTGCATACTTTAACGATGAGCGTTTACCACGCCTTGAAAATACACCGCTTTCTGAGGCCGTGATCGGCGTAAATGCAATCTGGGCAACCCCGAATCGATATGTCGAACATGAGCCGTTAATTGAGCTTGTGCGCAGTTGTAGAGGGACTCGCTCTTACGGGTCAGCTGCAATCGAGCTCGCCTATGTATCGAGCGGTAGAATGGATGCTTACATGTCGATGAGACTTTCCCCTTGGGATGTAGCAGGAGGAATGGTTATAGCATCGGAAGTGGGTGCTGTATCTTCAACGATGAAAGGAGAACCTCTTTCTTTGCTCGGACAAGAAACGTTCATCGTCGCAAAACCGGGGCTTCAACAACATATATTGAAACATCATATTCGACTGAAATAAAAAATGCCTGCGCACATATGAGTACGCAGGCATTTCACTGTCAATTATTGTGTAATTTCAACATCTTGAATTTTGAAGATGTTCGCTGTCGACATTTTGAAACCTTTTACTTTATTGCTAACTGCTGTTAAGTAATCTGGGTGATTCAAGTACATCATCGGAGCTTCGTCAATGAGAAGTTGTTGCAATTCTTCATAGACGAGACGACGTTTTTCAGTGTCTTGTTCTTCACGACCTTGCTTTAACAATTCGTCTACGCGATCATCTGCGAAGAACATAGCGTTCGGAGGTGAACCTTTACCAGATGAATGGAATAAGTTGTACAATCCGTTATCGCCATCTGCTAAACTGTTCCCCCAGCTCAACATGTACATATCGTGTTTTCCAGCGCGAAGTTCATCTAAATACGCACCGAATTCCATCGTTTCAATCGTCATATCAATGCCGAGGTCTTTTAAAGTTGATTGCAAGATGACTGCTGTATCTTTACGTTTGTCATCATCGTTTGTCCAGAATGATAATTTCATTCCTTCAAGATTTTTTTCTTTTAAGATTTTTGTCGCTTCTTCCACATCATATGGAAGTGGTTTTAAATTTTCAGAGAAGCCGAATGCGAGTGGTGCGAGTGGACCGATTGCTTCTTGAGCATAACCTTCATAAACGCCGTCGATAATTTCTTGTTTATTGATGAGCATCGTCATCGCCTTACGAACATCGACATCATTGAACGGTTCTTTCTCAACGTTGAATCCGATAAAAGTGAGACCTGTCGATTGTGTTACATCGATTGTCGCATAGTCTCCTTCGTTGATCGTTTCAACTTGTGTCGCTTGCATTTCTTCTGCGATATGAATGAAGCCGCGCTCTAAGTCAGCAACACGTGTCGCTGTTTCAGGGATGACTTTAAAAATCGCTCTTTCATATTTTACAGGTTCTCCCCAGTAATCTTCGTTTTTCACGAGTGTAATTTCTTGGTCTGGTTTCCACTCTTCAAACTTTAAGAAGCCTGTGCCAATCGGTTTTTGGTTGACGACAGTGCCGACTGCTTTCCCTTCTTTCATCGCAGCGTAATCTTCTTCGATGACTTTAGGACTGACCATTCCTCCAGCACTGTGAGATAAGTGTACGAGAATCGGTGAAAATGGGAATTCTGTTTTCACTTGTACTGTGTAATCGTCGATGACTGTGACCGATTCGATCATATCGAGTGTGTTCGCTTTCGGTGAAGCGACTTCCTCGTCTAAAATACGATCGATATTCATTTTGACTGCTTCGGCATTGAAGTCTTCTCCATCATGGAATTTAACGCCTTGACGCAATTTGAATTCGACCGTCGTTTCATCGATAAACTCCCAAGATTCTGCGAGTCCTGGAACGATTTCGTTATTGTCGTCACGCTCTGTTAATTTTTCGAAAATATTCGCTTGAATTTTTTCACTTGATAAATCGTTGGATCCTGCAGGGTCAATCGTCGTCGCTTCGATTGCGACACCGATGACGAGCTCATCTGCTGCTTTGTCATTTGATTCTGGTTCTTTATTGGATGTGTCGTCATTTGAATCGTTTGAAGAACAAGCAATTAAAACGACAGATAACATCGCAAGTAAGAAAGCAAAACCGAATTTACGTATTGTCATATTGATAAATACCCCTTTCTACATATAAAATAATCGTGCTTCCTCTTACTTTACCAAATGTCATTAGATTTATAAATCATTTTGATTAAAATCATTCATTTCAATTATCGTTCATGTCATACTATAATGACCGATGACGACTTTTCATCGTGGACGCAATGAGAAAGAAGGTTGAACTTATTGGAGATTCGTCAATTACGAACATTTATTGAAGTAGCTAAATGTGAAGGATTTACAAAAGCTGGAGAACAGCTCGGATATACCCAATCTACCGTGACGAACCATATTCGTGCGATTGAGGAAGAAGTGGGCAATCGTGTATTTGATCGTTTAGGGAAAACTGTCACATTAACGGATAGTGGAGAACGCTTATTGACGTATGCGAAGCAAATTGTACAATTGCATGATGAGGCAGTGCGGTCTGCACAATGTATGGAAACGCCGAAAGGGACGATTCGCATCGGAGCGAATGAGTCGCTTATGGCATACCGTTTACCGACGATCTTATCGGAATATAAAAAGAAATATCCGAATGTTCATCTTTTATTACAGCCGTCAGAAAATCAGTCGTTACAACAAGAATTAAAAGAGGGGAAATTTGATTGTGCTCTGTTCATTAATCCAGAGCGATTGAATGAAGACATCGTCACGATCGATTTAATTGAAGAGGAGCTCGTCATTGTCGCCTCGCCGAACCATCCGTTAGCGCAAGGTCCGAACATTCATTACAATCAATTGAAAGATGAAGTATTTTTACTTACGGAGCCTGGCAGTTATCGTGAATTGTTGGAATTAGAGTTAGATGAGCGACGCATTCCGTATCAAGCGTTATCGTTTTGGAGTATTGAAGCGATTAAACAGTCTGTAAAAGCAGAGCTCGGTTTATCATTTTTGCCGAAGATGACAGTTTGTGAAGAATTGAGTCGAGGGGAACTCGTGCAGTTGCAACTCGCTTGTCAAACATTTATCGTGCATACGCAGCTCGCTTATCATGAAGATAAATGGATGACACCGGCGCTTGAGAGTTTTATGCACACTGTGACGACGCAAGCGAAAGAATGGAAGTAAGAATGGAGGTAGCCCGTGTCAAAATGGCTTGAATGGTTAGGACTTGTAGTCGGTTCGTTTCTTTTCGCTTTCGGGGTAAACTATTTTTCTATCCCAAACGAGTTAGCGGAAGGGGGCGTCATCGGTCTTACGATTATCGCCTATTACGTATTCGAATGGTCACCTGGCTTGATCAACTTTATTTTAAACGGACTTTTATTAATTATTGGGTATAAATATTTTAGTCGAAAAACATTGTATTATACGATTGCTGTAACACTTATGTCATCTTTCTTTTTATATATAACAGAAGGAATTTTACTCACTCCTCATGACGATACATTACTCGCCGCTCTATTTTCAGGACTTTTCGTCGGAATTGGACTCGGATTTATTTTTCGTGCTGGTGGGACGAGTGGAGGTTCAGCTATTTTAGCGCAACTAGCGCATCAGTTTTTAGGATGGTCGATTGCGAAAGGGATGCTTCTCATCGACGTGCTCGTCATCGTAGGATCGTACTTTGTTATCGGAGAAGCGAAAGCGATGTACACACTCGTTGCAGTTTATGTTGGAGCGAGTGTGATGGATTATGTCATCGAAGGATTAAATCACAGAACAGCAGTGACGATCATTTCACGTCAACCGGAAGCGATTCGCGATGAAATTATGAAAAAAATTCAACGTGGAGTTACCGTATTAGATGGACGTGGAGGTTATACAGGGGAAGAAAAAGAAGTGCTTTATATCGTCATTAACAAACCGGAGCTCGTAAAGTTAAAAGCGCTCGTGTCGAATGTGGATGAAGATGCTTTCGTCGTCATTCATGACGTGCGTGAAGTGCTCGGAGATGGTTTCCAAAAAGCAGTGAAATGAAAAATGCCTGAAGTCAAGAAACGATGACTTCGGGCATTTTCGATTTTATTGTTGCGACATTTTCGCGCGTTTGCGACGACCTTTCCACATTTGGTATTGGAAACGCACTGTACAGCCTAAGCAGAAATCAAAGAATAACGCTAAGCCTGTCGCAATTAACATCATAATCGAGAAGACGTACGCTGCAATCGTCCAACCCATCGCGAACGATAAAATAGCGAGTCCGAGCATAATTGTCGCAATCCATTGGTTGAAGATTTGTTGATCTTTATCTTCTGGATGGTATTGATCTGCTGGTTTACGTAAAAATGGGCGCGCTGCGATGATCACAGGATTCATTTTAGTAAGTACGGTAAATAGTCCGAGAACGAACGGAATGTACAAAATGTTCGTATTGACGAACATTCCGAGTAAAACAGTGACGATAATAAATACTTGGTTCGTCTGTACGAGTGGTTTTGGAATAATTTGTGGTGTTGACATATGAAACTTCCTTTCTAACTATGTTTATCTTTTCACATACTATGTAACAATTTAACATGATTAGTTGTGAAACTCTAGCGAATTGCTCATACGGTATGGGGTTTATGAAAAGTTGTCATATCAATGATTACAGCGTTTCTCAGATGATAAAAATGCCATTGTATGATAAAATAATAGTAGAGATTATTACGGAAGTTCACAATTTAGACAAAAAGATAACGGTTGAAAGAAGATGCTATTTTGTAAGATTTCTTATATCATAGTAAGAAGGAGAGTGAACAGATGAAAAAATGGGTGAAGCCGTTTGTTCTCGTCATAGTGCTCACGCTATTTTTAGCAGGCTGTTCAGCACTTGAAAAAGAACGTTCCGTACTTGTGATTGGGGATGAAAGAGAGTGGGAAGACTCACCGATTGCTTGGACGAATCAATTAGAGAACAACAAAACATTTGAAATAAAAAAAGAAGAAGTAGACGGTAAGAAAATAGTGTATATGAGTCGACAAATGGCTGACATATTAATAGATGAACGATTACTGCGTGTGAAAACAGATAAAAAATATAAAAAATGGCGTCGAATCGACTCGCAGCGTCCACTGTTATCTTTTGCTGAGTCGGAATCTGTTTTACCAGAAGAAATCCGTGTGACAACGAGTTACAGTGGTGACTTAGCGATTGGGGATGAGCGATTTGATTATGCGGATGTCGTCATTATTGCGGATGTTGAATCGTTTGAAGATTTAGACTTGGAGACGCGTTCGCTCGCTTTATTACAATTTAAAGAAGAGCGACTTGCACAGTTGTTTACGCATTTTGAAGATGATATCGCGATTGAAGCTTTTAAAGTTGTCAATTAATAAAAAGAAAACAGAGTAGGGAGCCTATGCGCTTCAACTCTGTTTTTTTGATGAATTATTGAAAAGGGTGATATGTTGTTATTTCTAATTCATATGTTTGAACGAATGTGACGACACCTCTCGCTCCGAACGCTCGATCGACATGAGGTTTTACATAAGAGTAATAATCGTCAATTGTCCGACATGAACGATTTTCGGGAAAGACGACAGTGAAGTGAAAATCAACGCGGTTCTCATCGTAGGATGAACGGTACCGCAAACGAGCGTTTGTTGTTTGGATGACAGTAGCGTCAGTAAAGTGAAAAGTGTCATTTGGAATGATGGAAGCAATACCGATGGCGACGATCAAAAACTCATCTCCTTTTGTAGAAAATTCGTACTAATTACTTATTGTAAGCTTGCCCCACTGCTTGCCCCAAATTTAGGGGGTTATATCGGAGGGGCATATTCAGCTGAAAACATAAGAAAACCCCATCATATCAACGTTTGTTGATTGATGAGGTTTCTTGTAAAAAGGCTGAAAAATCGTGAAAAAATTAACGTGAGTAGAACTCAACGATTAATGCTTCGTCGATTTCGCCTGATAATTCGCTACGCTCTGGTAAACGAACGAATTTCGCTTTTTTAGCTTCTGCATCAAACTCTAAGTATTCTGGAACGAAGCTGTTTAATTCTAAAGCTTCAGTTACAACGCTTAAGTTTAATGAACGTTCACGTAAAGAGATCTCTTGACCTGGTTTTACGCTGTATGATGGGATGTCAAGACGTTTTCCGTCCACTAAGATGTGGCCATGGTTAACGAGCTGACGAGCAGCACGACGTGTGCGTGCAAGACCCATACGGTATACTAAGTTATCAAGACGTGTTTCGAGTAAGATCATGAAGTTCTCACCGTGAACACCTTGCATTTGTCCTGCTTTGTTGAATAAGTTACGGAATTGACGTTCGTTTACACCGTACATGAAACGAAGTTTTTGTTTTTCCTGTAATTGTTTACCGTACTCTGATAATTTCGTACGTTGAGTTGGACCATGTTGTCCTGGTGCGTATGGACGCTTTTCGATTTCTTTACCAGTACCGCTTAAAGAGATTCCTAAGCGACGTGAGATTTTCCAAGTTGGACCTGTATAACGAGCCATGAATGACTCCTCCTTTTAATTTGGTTTTATTTGTAAAATAAAAACCAGAAGTACGCGTCATCTCATCTATTCTAACTTATTGCACCTTCGTTCGAGCAGCCATCGAATTACACGATGCATCACCACGAATGTGGATTAGAATAAAATGAAGATGTGTACAACTGCTGCGTTTATCTTACACCTGAACCATTCTACTAATTTTTCTGCCGCTTGTCAATAGAAAATAAGGTTAAAATAGAAAGAATCGTGTTACGTAATTCATTTCGTTTAGTAGCAATAGTAGTTACTTTGTATTATAATAGTTTTGCTAATCAACTGGATAGTGAGGTGACCCATTGAATGGATGATCAAACGTATGAATCGTTGAAAACGGAAATCTATAGCTTATATGATGTAGAGATGATTGATTGGACGCATATTTTATTGTACGAAAAGATTAATATGGTTTTAAAGAACTATTTCAACGTTCAACGTACGCAGCTTTTGTATGCAGAACATCAACAGCTCGTCTCCTATCAAACATATAATAATTTACCTTGCTCTATTTTAGATTCTCGTATTAAAGAAGAAGAATTCAATCAAAAAATGCAATGGTTATATGACATGTACAATCATCAATACGATGACGTTTTAGCTTATCGAGAAGAAGAACAAATTTTAGCGTTAATTTTACTTCAGTCTACAAATCAATGGACGGAATTTAAAAAAACAGAACAGTATAATGAATTTAGACGCATGTTCTTTCGGGCGTGCAATTTCATTACAAAACTGATGAAAATGCAAAATCGTGAATCGAACTATCGAAAACTTTATGAAGTGACGAAGGCTTTCAATGCCACGATGGAAAGTAAAGAGATTTTGGACATCGTCATGCAAACAATTAAAGAGCGTTTTCCGAACATGAGTGTCGATTTATTACTCTCTCATGAACAGAAGGAACAAGTGACGAGTTATCGTCTATTCGATTATTTAAACGAGCGCCAACTGACGATTGAGGCTTTTCTTTCTGGTGAAATGACGATTGATACAGGGCGGTTACCGACACGTGTCGTGCGCAACGTCCCGATTAAAGGAAAACAAGGGATTTATGGAATTTTACAAATTTGCTCAAGTGAGCATTACGTGTACTCTGAACTCGAAATCGAATTTATCCAAATGGTTGCACAATCAGCAGGAAACGCTTTGGAAAATGCGAGCTTGTACAACCAATCATCGAACTTGATTAATGATTTGCAATTAGTGAATGAAACGTCAAAACGTTTAAATGATAATTTAGAGTTACATGAAATGATCATCTTTTTAAAAAATCAACTCGTCCGTGCATTTAAACCGACAGAATACGCCTTTGTTTTTTTTGAAGAAGGCTTACTGCACATTTTAAAAGAAAGTTCACCCTATTTCGCATCTGAGTGGGGTGAGCGTTATTTGTATCAAATCGGACAAAAGATTATCGAAACGAATGATGCGATTTTTGATGCGGATTTTGATATCGATTCGTCGAAAGTGCCGGAGTTCCAGTCTTTAATTGCAGCACCGGTCGTCAGTCGAGGTCAAGTACAGGGGTTTGTCATTTTATTACATCGAGAGAAATATGCCTTCTCCTTTGAAGATTTTAAATTAGTCCGCTCTTTAATTAGCCATGCGAGCTTAGCAGTTTCTAACATTTTATTGCGAGAGCAACTTCAAGAGCTCGTCGATAAAGATAGTTTGACTAAATTGTACTCTCGTCGTTACGCAGACAAGGTCATCGCTCAATCATTAAAATATGATGAATGTGGCGTGTTACTCATTTTAGACATTGACGACTTTAAGAAAGTGAACGATACACATGGACACGCAATCGGAGACCAAGTGCTCGTTCAAGTAGCGAATATCGTAAAGTCGATCGTCGGTGAGTACGGAGTAGCGAGTCGTTGGGGTGGAGAAGAAATCACTGTCTTATTGCCAGCGATTGATTTGGAGAGTGGTTTGCGATACGCGAATGAGATATTAGAACAAATTCCAGTAAGTACAAATCCACAAGTGACCGTTTCAATGGGAGTTATGCATTGGTCAGAAGCGAACCAGTATACGTATAAGGAACTGTTTATTTTTACAGATGAAGCTTTATACGAAGCGAAAGAAACGGGAAAAAATAAATACGTAATATATAAGCCACTGCAATCCAATGGATGATAGAAAGCGACAGAACTGTAAGCAGTCTGTCGTTTTTTTGCGGAGAATGAGAGGAATTATAAAAAAAGAAAGGAAAATGGTTTAAACCGCTTAACATATAAGATAATATAAATATACATAGTGGAAAATAGAGGTGAACGTGTTTGGGTAAAATGATTGTATTAATCATCGTATTTTTATTTGCAATTGCAATGGTCATTTATTTAATACGTAAAAAACATATAAACGAAATTTTGTTATTAGAAGATGAAAAATTACAAATTCAACATCAACCAATCTTCGAAGAACTTACAAAGTTAAAGCGTTTAAATATGACAGGGGAAACAGAAGAGAAGTTTGAAAGATGGCGTGAAGAGTGGACGGAAGTAATCGATGTCGTCATGCCTCAAATCGATACGATGCTTTTTGACGCAGAAGATGCGATCGATCGTTTGAAATTTAAAAAAGCGAGCGCGATTGAACGAGAAATCTTTGAAGAAATTCAAAAGTGTGATCAAAAGCATAAACAAATTTTAGAAGAATTGGATGAGTTGATGGGAAGTGAAGAGAAAAATCGCTTTGAAATGGAAGCGATTCAAGAAAACTACCGAATAGCTCGTCAAACGATTTTAGCGAAACAATTTGATTTCGGTCAAGCATTCGAACCGTTAGAAAAGAAATTAGAAACTTTCACACCGCAATTTGAAGAGTATGAAAAGTTGACGGAACAAGGTAATTATTTAACGGCTCGTGAAATTGTTTTGCATTTGACACAAGAGTCTGAAGAAGTATTTAAGTTAATCGATCAAACCCCTACCTTGTTAAGTAAATTGAATAAAACGATTCCAGCGACGATGAAAGATTTACGCAACGGAATGCGCGATATGGAAGAACAGCAATATCACTTAATCCATTTAGGCATCGAAGAACAACTTGAACAGATTGAAGTGCAATTAAAAGAGTTAGGGCTCGAAGTGAAAGAGCTGAACTTGCAAGTTGTCGAAGAACAGTTGCTACAAGTTGAAAATCAAATGGAACAATTTTATGATTTATTAGAACAAGAAGTGCGTGCGAAAGGAAATTTACAGAAGGAAATAGAAGATGGATATGATCGATTGAATCACTTGATGCATGATGCGAATAGCGCGATTGCGGAAGCGGAGGCTGTTCAAAGAAGTTATCAATTAAGCGTTCAAGAAGCGGCTTTACCTGAAAAGTTGTTACGCGCTTTACAAGAATATCGTATTCGTTATGAAGATTTACTCCATCAGTACAATCATCCACCGACGACATATTCAGTCGTTTGGGAAGAAGTTGAAAAAGTTTTGCTTCATATCGATCAAAGCGAAGAAGAGCTAGAAAGCTTCACTTCAAAAATTAAAAACTTACGCACCGATGAAAATCGAGTACGTGAACAGTTAGATCGTTTGACGAAGCAAATGCAAGAATCAGATCGTCTATTACATCGCAGTAATATGCCAGGGATTCCAAGCGATATTAATACGCGCATGGAAGAAGCGGAAGAAAAAATTTACATCGCTTATGAAAGTTTAAATGAAGCGCCAATCGATATGGAATCTGTAGAATTACAAGCGCAAGAAGCAGAGACAGCAACGAACGATATAGCGGAAGAGGTCGAGCAACTGTTAGCGAATGTCCATTTGATTGAAGAAATTATTCAATACGGAAACCGTTATCGCTTAAATGACTCTCAATTGGATGAACGTTTAAAGATTGCAGAACGAGCATTTATGGATTATCGTTATACGAAAGCATTAGAAGAAGCGATGGCTGCTGTTGAAGAAGTAGAGCCAGGAGCGCTTGAAAAAATTAAACAATCATTATAACATCGAAAAGATGAGCCACCGCGCATTCGTTGCTGGTGGCTTTCATTCGTAAATAGTTGGAGGAAAGAAGAAAGATGATTTACTTAGACCATAGCGCAACATCCCCACCAAATGAGGAAGTGATTCAATCATATGTTGCAGTGAGCACAAAATACTTTGCGAATCCGTCATCTTTGCATAAATTAGGAGTAGAAGCGAATGCACTGTTTGAACAGGCGACTGTTCAAATTAAACAATTGCTTTCCATGCCCCAAGGAGAAGTCATTTATACATCAGGTGGTACAGAGGCGAATAATTTAGCGATTATCGGTTATGCGAGAAAAAATGTCCATTTAGGTAAGCATATCGTGACGACGACGATTGAACATGCTTCTGTATTAGAAGCATGTCGCGCATTAGAAAAAGAAGGCTTTACGATTACGTATTTACCTGTCGATGAACAAGGCCAAGTCGTTATAGAACAATTAAAAGAAGCATTGACGGATGAAACGATTCTCGTCTCGATTATGCATGTCAACAATGAAATGGGAGCTACTCAAAATATTCGCGCTTTGAAAGAAGTCATTCAACGTCATAGTCAAGCCGTCTTTCACGTCGATGCAGTACAAAGTTTTGGGAAAATTGACGTGCCATTTGGAATCGACGGGGCGGATATGATGTCAATTTCCGCCCATAAAATTAACGGAATGCGTGGAAGTGGTGCACTATTTTTACGTCATCGCTATCCGCTAGAACCGATATTGTATGGTGGTGGCCAACAACAAAATATCCGTAGCGGGACGATTCCGTTAGCAGAAGCAGTCGCCCTAGCGAAAGCGATGCGTCTTGCGATTCGAACGACAGAACGGGAAGAATATCGTCAATGGAAAAATCAAATGATCGATCATGTTGAATCGTTAAGTGAGATTCAAGTGGTCGGTCCGCACGACGGTGCAGCGCACATTATTGCGTTAGCGATTCGTGGTATACGCGGGGAAGTAGCAGTGAATTTTTTACAACAGCGCGACATCATCGTCTCGACATCGAGTGCATGTAGCTCATTGGACGGCACATTAAGTCATGTAGCGGAAGCGTTGAAAATTCCGAAAGAATGGGCGACAGGTATCATTCGAATTAGTTTAGGAGTAACGACAACCGGTGAACAGATCGAACAATTATTACATGCTTTAACAGCATTAAATGAACAAGTAAAGTGAGGATATATACAATGAAATGGAATGAAATTTTAGTGCGCTACGGAGAATTATCACTCAAAGGGCGCAATCGTAACTTATTCGTACAACGTCTACGCAAAAATGTGAAGTTTCAAACGAAAGATTTAGAAACGGTTTCTGTTCATGCGGAACGAGATCGTATGTTTATTCGAGCGGAAGATGAATCGGAAATTGAAGAAGTGCTTCAACGTCTGCAGCATGTTTTCGGCATTCATTCTTACAGTCCGATTGCACGTACAGAACGGACAGACGAAGCGATTGAAAAGCTCGTCCTCGATGTATTAAGTATGAAAGACTTAACGGGAAAAACATTTAAAGTGGAAGCGAAACGTGCGGATAAAACATACAGCAAAACATCGCAACAAATTCAACAGTGGATCGGTGCACATGCTCTGCGCAACTATCCAGAGTTAACCGCTCAAATGAAAAACCCTGATTTCGTACTTCATGTCGACATTCGTCGCGATGCTGCTTACGTTTCAAGTGAAGTGTACAAAGGTCCAGGAGGACTCCCAGTCGGTTCAAGCGGGCGTTCTTTACTCATGTTATCAGGAGGAATTGACAGTCCTGTCGCTGGTTATTACATGTTGAAGCGCGGTGTTGCTTTAGAAGCGATTCACTTTGCGAGTCCGCCGTATACGAGTGACTTAGCGAAAGAAAAAGTGCTCGATCTTGCCGAACATTTATCGAAATTTGGTCCGACAATTAAAGTGCATGTCATTCCATTTACGAAAATTCAAAAATTAATCGATGAAAAAATCCCAGCGAACTTAACGATGACAGTAACACGCCGTCTCATGATGCGCATTGCAGACCGAGTACGTGAAGAGCGAGATTTACTCGGAATTGTAACAGGGGAAAGTATCGGGCAAGTCGCGAGTCAAACGTTAGAAAGTATGACAGCGATCAACGCAGTAACCGCAACACCGATCATTCGTCCACTCGTCACGTTCGACAAAAGTGAAATTATTGAAACTTCCGAGCATATCGGAACGTATGACATATCGATACGTCCTTACGAAGATTGCTGTACGATTTTCACACCAGCGAACCCGACGACAAAGCCAAAACTTGATAAGGTAGAACATTTCGAAGGGCAAGTTGATTTTGAAGAACTCATTACGGAAGCAGTGAATGAGCGAGAAGTAGTCATTTCAACGAAGCGTGACAAAACACCTTCATTCAGTGAATTGCTGTAAGGATAGATAAAAAAGAGGAGAATTGAATAATGAAATTAAAACAAATTATTGCATTAATTACAGTCGTTGCACTAATTTTCATTTCAGTCGCTGTGAATGTCGTTTGGTCATTTGTGACGACTGACTTTTCAACAGCGATGGAAGAAATGCAAGAAGAAGCTTTAGCAAGTACAGGAATGAAAGTGATTGAAAAAGGCGATGCGATGAATCGTATTGCTGTGTTAGAAGTAGATGGCGCGATTCAAGATTTAGGCGCGACCGGCATGTTCAGCTCAGGTTATGACCATACATTTTTCATGAAGCAACTCCAAGACATTCGTGAAGATGAATCTGTAAAAGGAATCGTGCTCGCTGTCAACAGTCCGGGTGGCGGCGTGTTGGAATCTGCAGACATTTATGATGCATTAATTGCGATTCAAGAAGAACGCGAAATTCCAATTTACGTATCAATGGGTGGAATGGCAGCGTCAGGTGGTTATTACATTAGTGCGCCAGCCGATAAAATCTTCGTCAACCGTGAAACGATTACCGGATCAATCGGTGTCATTATGCAAGCGATGAATTATAGTGAACTTGCAGAAAAAGTAGGGATTTCATTCAATACGATTAAATCAGGCGAGTTTAAAGATATGATGAGCCCGAATCGCGCGATGACAGATCGTGAACGTAACTTATTGCAAGAAATGTTAAATGATTCGTATGAACGTTTTGTAGAAATTATTGCAGAAGGTCGTGAAATGTCTGTCGCCGATGTGAAAAAAGTAGCCGACGGACGTATTATGAATGGTCGCCAAGCGATCGAAGCTGGTTTAGCAGATGACTTCGGCAAACGTGAAGAAGTCATTGAAGCATTGAAAGCAGACTTCGGATTAGAGAACGCGCAAGTATTCTCTTATTCACAAAATCAAGGATTCGCTTCATTATTCGGCTTAAAGATGCAACAAATGTTACGTCCGGACTTTGAATCACAAATGGTAGCGAAATTGTTGAGCGATAATGGCGCACCACGCATGATGTACTTATATGGTGAATATTGAGAGGAGGAATACAAATGATAGAACGACAAGCGACAACAGCCGATCAATATGAATTGAAATACGCTGGTTTTTGGGTTCGTTTTTGGGCATTTGTCCTCGATATGTTAACGGTTAATGCGATAGGCTCCATTTTAGTAAAGCCGCTATTTAAATGGTTTGGATGGTCGATTAGTAAAGGATGGTTTTTATTTTTCACACCTTACCGCATCGTACTATTTGTGATTGCTTTCATTTATTTTGCCATCATGACGAAAAAGTTAGGACAGACACTCGGTAAAATGATTGTCGGGATTCAAGTGAAATCAGCGTTTGATGCACCGCTAACATGGAAGCAAGTGTTTTTCCGTGAAGTGATCGGTCGTTTCATTTCGCGATTACTCATCCTTCCTTATTTATCGATTCCATTTTTACCGAAGAAGGAAGCGGTGCATGATTTAATTGCCGATACCGTCGTCGTCTATGAAGATACGTATGCGTTAAAGCATCAGCCGATCTTCCGCGAACCGACGATTCCGACAAAAATAGTCGAACAACCAGAAGTACAATAATGACAGATGACAAGGTGTCTCCATGCCTTGTCATTTTTCAACAGGAGGAATAACGATGTCAACAGTAGAAACACTATTTCATCAATTGGACGAGGAATCTAACGAAAAAGAAGGCGTCGCTTATTTAGAACATTTACTCACCCGTTTAGAACAGCTGAACGACGCAGAGAAAGTAGGAACGAAAGAAGAGCGTCGGAAAGCTGTACAACTTGCACTTATTAAAGGGATGAAACAATCAACACAATCGAATCATCAAATGACACCCGATGCGCTCGGAATGTTGATGAGTTACTTTATCGAAAAATGGACAGAACGTAAAAAAGAACTCGTCATCGCGGATTTAGCTGTAGGGACGAGCAATTTATTGTTAACTGTGATGAATCATTTAGATCATAAGACGATACAAGGGTATGGGGTGGAAATTGACGATTTACTTCTCCGTATCGGAGCGGCTGCTAGCGACTTTGTTGAACAGCCGATTACGTATTACTGTCAAGATAGTTTACGTCCGCTTTATATGGACCCGGTCGACGTCATCGTAAGTGATTTACCTGTCGGGTATTATCCCGATGATGAAAACGGATTGAACTATCGCTTAATGCCAACGGAAGGACATGCCTATGCACATCATCTATTTATCGAACAAACGCTAAACTATTTGAAAGAAGATGGAGTAGCTGTGTTACTTGTACCGAATCACTTATTTGATTCTGAACAGTCGGATTTACTTTATCCATTTTTCAAAAGTGAAGGGACGATTAGTGCGCTCTTCCAATTGCCACCCACTTTATTTAAAGATGCGAATCAAGGAAAAAGCATCCTCGTCATCGAAAAAGAAAAACGTAAAAAAGACGTCTTACTTGCAACAGTGCCGGATTTATCGGATGCGAATGCGATGGCTCGATTTTTTGCGAAAGTACATGAATCAACGAAAAATAAATAATAAAAAAACGTGCTGCTTTTCACTCAAAGTGAAGAACAGCACGTTTTTTATTTGAAATTAAGAGTCAGCACGAACAACTAAAACGTCACAATGTGCAGAACGAACGATATTTTCTGAAACGCTACCAATTAAGAAACGTTCTACTTTGTTAAGTCCTGTCGCACCACAGACGATTAAGTCCGCTTCCACTTTTTTCGATAAGTCGCGTGGAATTAATGTTTTTGGATTTCCATACTCGACGTGGATTTCGACCGCTTCCACACCTGATTCTTTCGCTTGTGTTGAGTAATCGCCGAGTAAATCTTCAGCGAACTCTTGCGCGCGCTCCGCGATTGTACGGTCATATGCTTCAACTGCAGCGTATGAACGAGTGTCGATTACGTTTGCAAGGTGTAAAGTTGAACCGTTACGCTTTGCGATTTCAATCGCTTTTTCAAATGCGTGCTTCGCTTCTGGTGAACCATCAACTGCTACGAGAATGTGTGAGTATTTCATTGTCATTTTCAATCAACTCCATTTTTTATTATTTAACCTAATGCTATTGTACTCCTTTTTTATTGGAAATACAAAAGTTGTTTAAATATATTTTACCGATTGTGAAGATTTAGATAACTTATTATAGAACAATGGTTGAAATAATGATTTCGATGCCATAAAATATGGTGAATAGTCGTCTTTTTTTAGAAAGGTGAACGGCTACGTTTAAGGAGGAAGGATAGAGATGAGAATAGGTGTGCCAAAAGAGTTACTGAATAGTGAAAACCGTGTGGCAATGACACCAGCAGGCACTCACAACCTCGTGACGAACGGTCATACAGTGATCGTCGAGACGAATGCAGGCGAAGGGTCAGGCTTCACAGATGAGGAGTACCATGAAGCGGGAGCGACAATCGCCACTCATGCGAAAGATGCATGGGACGTTGACATGGTATTGAAAGTAAAAGAACCGACTGAAGACGAATATCAATATTTCCGTGAAGGCTTAATTATTTTTGCTTACTTACATTTAGCTCCGGAATTAAAATTAACGAAAAAATTGCTAGAAACAGGCGTGACAGGTGTTGCGTATGAAACGGTCCAAATGCCGAACCGTTCACTTCCACTTCTCGCACCGATGAGTGAAGTAGCAGGACGTATGGCGACGCAAATTGGTTCACAATATTTAGAGAAAACAAAAGGTGGAAAAGGGATTTTACTCGCAGGTGTAACAGGTGTTGACCGTGGTCGAGTAACGATTATTGGAGGAGGACAAGCGGGTGCGAACGCAGCGCGTGTGGCGATTGGTCTCGGGGCGCATGTGAACGTGCTCGATTTATCTGTCGACCGCCTTCGTCAATTAGACGAAATTTTCGGAAACAGCATTCAAACACTCGTATCGAACCCGTACAATATCGAAGCTGCTGTAGCAGAATCAGACCTCGTCATCGGAGCTGTTTTAATTCCAGGGGCACGTGCACCGAAGTTAGTAACGGAAGAAATGGTTAAGAAAATGCAACCAGGTTCAGTGCTCGTCGATATCGCGATTGACCAAGGGGGAATTTTCGAAACGTCTGACCGCATTACGACACATGACAATCCAATTCATGTGAAGCATGACGTTATTCACTATGCTGTTGCGAATATGCCAGGAGCGGTGCCACGTACGTCGACGATGGCTTTGACGAACGTGACGATTCCTTATGCGCTTCAAATCGCGAATAAAGGGTTAGAACGAGCATGTTTAGAAGATGAATCTTTACGTCTCGGACTCAATACGTATAAAGGTGAAGTGACATATCGTGCGATTGCGGAAGCGCAAGATTTACAATATGTCGACCCGTTAACTTTGTTACAATAAATATAGATACAGACTGTGGAACGAATTTGTTTCACAGTTTTTTCTGTGCAATGATTTAAATATGACAGATTGAAAGACGATAAAAAAGAATGGAAGCATGAAAAAGGAAACGTCATACAAGGAGAAAGAAAAGGTGCAATTTTGTCCAATCTGTTATACAGTAGAAGTATGAGCTGTGTGAATATTTACAACGATTACGCATGAGGGAGGCAAATGGGAAATGAAACTATCTTATCATGGACATTCGATTGTCAAAATTGAAACGAACGGATTAACATTACTCATCGATCCATTCATTAATGGGAATGAGCTAACGGATTTGAAAGTGGAAGATCAAAAACCAGATTACATTTTGTTAACGCATGGGCATAACGATCATGTTGGAGATACCGTTGAAATTGCAAAAGCGAGTGGAGCGAAAGTGATCGCACCAAATGAACTTGCGATTTATCTCGGCCAACAAGGTCTCGATACACACGGGATGAATATCGGAGGCGCTTATGAATTCGAATTCGGAAAATTAAAATATACGCAAGCATTCCATAGTTCATCTTATACGACAGAAGATGGAGAGATTATTTATACCGGAATGCCTGCTGGTATTTTACTTTATGCTGAAGGAAAAACAGTGTATCACGCAGGAGACACTTCCGTATTTGGCGATATGGAAATTATCGGTCGAACGAATGATATCGATGTTGCTTTTTTACCGATCGGTGACAACTTCACGATGGGTCCTGAAGACGCGGCATTAGCAGTGAGCATGTTAAAGCCGAAAGTCGTCGTTCCTGTACATTACGATACATTCCCACCCATTCGTCAAAATCCAGAAGATTTCAAAGCGTTAGTAAAAGATGCAGAAGTAAATATTATGCAAGTGGGCGCAACGCTCGAAATATAAGAGTGAGAACACCTCGTCAAACGGGGTGTTCTTCTTCAGTCGAAAGAGGAAGGATGAAGCGATGGCTACGAAACATGAACAGATCCTCAGATATATCGAAGGGTTGGAAGTCGGAGAAAAAATATCCGTTCGACAAGTAGCTCGAGCACTTTCTGTCAGTGAAGGTACAGCTTACCGAGCCATTAAAGAGGCGGAAAATCAAAAGCTCGTTAACACGATTGAACGAGTCGGGACGATTCGAATCGAAAAAAAGAAAAAAGAAAATATTGAAAAATTAACATTTGCAGAAGTTGTGAATATTGTAGATGGTCAAGTGTTAGGGGGACGCAACGGTCTTCATAAAACGTTGACGAAATTCGTCATCGGAGCGATGCAATTGCCCGATATGGAGAAGTATATCGATGCGGGTAGTTTGCTCATCGTCGGTAACCGGGAGCGCGCTCATGAAAGTGCACTGAACGCAGGAGCAGCTATTTTAATTACAGGGGGATTCGACACGGCAGAAAGTGCGAAGCGAATCGCTGATGAATTAGATATGCCGATCATTTCAACGAGTTATGACACGTTTACTGTAGCGACTATGTTGAACCGTGCAATTTATGACCAATTGATTGAAAAAGAAATTTTGCTCGTAGAAGATATTATTACACCTTTAGAAAAAACGATTTATTTCGAGCCGTCCGATACGATTGAATATTTCAATCAAGTGAATCGTAAGTCTGCACACTCAGGTTATCCTGTCATCGATGAAAATAAAAAACTCGTCGGGATTGTGACGAGTCGTGATGCCGTTGGGAAAGAAGAGCATTTACTCATTCGAGATGTGATGTCTACTCATCCGGTCACGGTTAACGATAAAATGACCGTTGCAGCAGCAGGCCATAATATGATTTGGGAAGGTGTCGACTTAACACCTGTCGTCGACCGAGATGATTATTTAGAAGGAATCATCAGTCGTCGGGATGTGCTGAAGGCATTTCAAATGGCGCAACGACAACCACAACAAGGTGAAACGATCGATGACATCGTGCGCAATCAAATGACAGATGTCCCGGAAGATCCGACGTCACTCGCATTTACAGTAACACCACAATTGACCAATCATTTCGGTGCGTTATCTTACGGTGCGCTGACGACTATTTTAACAGAATTTGGTAGTCAACTGTTGAAGCAAAATAAGCGAAGTGAAGGAGTCCCCGAAAGTTTGACTGTTTACTTTGTTAAACAAGTTCCACTCGGAGGGAGAGTTTTAGTAAAGTCTCGAATTTTACATTTAAGTCGTCGCTCTGTTAAATTCAGCTTTGATTTTGTTCACAATCAAGAAGTGATTGCGAGTGCGATGGTAATGTATCAACTGTTTGAAAAATAAAAATGAGACGAGACCATTGTAGCAACTTTATTTGCTATCGGTCCCGTCTCGTTTTATTTTTGATTTAAGCGTGTTTCTTCCTCGATGAACTGCTCATAATGCTGATATTTTTTATAGTTCACGACAGCCATATAGAGTCCGTAAATGATGAAGACAATGCCGACGACGTATGTGATCCAGCCATCGAACAGTACGAACTGATTCAAAGCGAAAAAGATTAAAAGAAAACCGAGAGGAATTCCAGCGAGACTAGCATACATTTTTTTGCGAATCGGGTATACTTGAGGTGTGTGGAATTGTTTCGTTTTCAAATAGAAATAAAAAATGAAAGACGCCGAGAGTCCGAAAAGAAAAACTGAATTCAAAACTTTCATGCTAAAAAGAACCTCCGTTTATTCATACATATTTCTATTGTAACGATAAATCATTGAAATTGCGACTATTCTTTAAAAAAAGAACTTGAAGGAGTGACTGTATTGAAACAGCAAATTATTGAAAAAATTGAACAGTACGATCGAATTATTATTTTACGACATATGCGACCAGACCCAGATGCGTATGGTTCGCAAGTAGGTTTGAAAGAATTAATTCAAGCGAATTATCCGAATAAAGAAGTGTATGCGGCAGGGCAACACGATGAATTGCTTACATATTTGGCGACGCAAGATGAAGTGGAGGAAGAGCAATATAAAGGTGCTCTCGTCATCATTACTGATACTGGAAATACAGGGCGAATCGATAGTCCGTATTATAAACAAGGCGACTACATCATTAAAATTGACCACCATCCAGATGTCGATCACTACGGAGATATGCGTTGGGTAGATACGAAATCGAGTTCTTCGAGCGAGCTCATTTTCCGTCTTTTTAAATACGGTGAGAAAAATTATAACTGGACATTACCGAATGAAGCAGCTCGCTTAATTTTTGCTGGAATTGTTGGCGATACAGGTCGATTCGTCTTCCCGAGTGCGACGCAATTTACTTTCCAAGTAGCATCAGAGCTCGTATCTTATGATTTTGACCGTACGGCATTATTCGATGCGATGTATGAAGTGAATCGTGACGTATTACATTTACAAGGATATATTTTCCAAAACTTTACGATGTTTGAAAATGGAGCGGCATATATTAAAATTACGAAAGAGTTGTTACGTGAGTACGATGTGACGACGGAACAAACTTCTCAGCTCGTCGGTTCTTTAGGAAATGTAAAAGGGATTAAATCATGGGTGATTTTCGTAGAAGAGGATAAATTAATTCGCGTTCGTTTACGTTCAAAAGGGCCAGTCATTAATACCTTAGCAGCTGAATATCGTGGGGGTGGACATCCGTTAGCATCCGGTGCGTCTGTCTACTCATGGGAAGAAGCGGATGAAGTGATTGAACGATTAAAACAACTATGTGATGAATAATAAAAGGAGGGACTTTTCATGATTTACGGACAAATTGTGACGAGTGACGACGTATTGCGAAGTATTGTAACGACAGAACAAGTAGCTGAGCGTTTGGCGACGAGTCGCAAAGTAGCGATTGTCAATCACTATTTGTACGGGGTCCCCTCCTTTGTGCGCCATGCGAAAGAACGAGGCATCGAACCGATCATCGGTTTGACTGCCTCTATTCGTGTTGATGATGAAACGATTCCGCTCTACGTATATGCGAAAAATCGTCAAGGGTACCAAATGTTAATGAAATTATCGAGTGCGATTGCACAGACGGAAAATGCTGTCATTCCTTATCGGTGGTTGTCAGCTTACAGTGCAAATTGTTTAATCATTGCTCCAGTGAATGATCAACAAGGATATCGTTCACCAGAACGATATGATGCTTTTACAGAACATTTGGCACAAAGCACATCGTTCGCTTTCGCGATCAGTCGACAGTTCGGAAGTTCGTTGGCAGAAGAAATGGATTGGATAACATTTGCAGAGAAGCAAGGAATCCCTCTTACGTTCTATCATGAAGTGCGTTATTTAGATGAGCAAGATGCTGTAACGTATGCAGTAGCAACAGCTATTCGTGAAACGATGACATTGGAGGAAATAACATTTCCAAATGGCGGATATGCATTGCGTTCGGAACGCCAATTAAAAAAAATGTACGAAGACCGACCCGACTGGTTCACAGTTCAAGAACAACTTTTCGCTCAATGTGAATCGTATTCGTTACCGACAGAATTGCATATGCCTCGCTATTTACAAGCAGAAAATGCGATGCAGACATTGAAAGATCGCGCATATGCTCAACTTGTTGAAAAAGGACTAGACGACGAACGTTATCACAGTCGTTTACAATATGAATTAGATGTGATTGAACGTTTAAATTTCGCTGATTACTTTTTAGTCGTCGCCCATATTATCGAATTGGCTCGAGAACGAGACATCATTGTCGGTCCAGGTCGTGGTTCTTCTGCAAGTTCACTCGTCGCGTACTGTTTAAATATTACAGCGATAGACCCGCTTCGTTACGGTCTCGTATTTGAACGTTTTTTAAACGAAGAACGCGTGACAATCCCTGATATTGACGTCGATATTCAAGATACGGAGAGGCTTACGTTGTTGCAAGCTGTACAAGAGCAGTACGGTGAGCATCACGTCGCACAAATTGCGACATACGGAACGTTGTCGATGCGTGCCGTCGTACGAGCGGTCGGTCGTGTTCTCGGAATCTCACGCGAGCAACTCGACCAAATTGTTTCTATTTTGGGCGCAACGAAAGAAAGAGAGTTGCAACGAGCTTTACAAAAAGCGCCTGAACTGACTCGAAACCTTGCTTTTCAAGATTTATGGAAACATAGTTTGAAATTAGAACATTTACCTCGTTCGATTTCAACGCATGCGGCAGGGATTGTCATTTCCCCTAAACGACTCGTCGAAATCGTACCGTTGCAAAAAAGTAATGACGACTTATTTATGACGCAATGGACGATGCACGATATTGAACGGAGCGGATTAGTAAAAATTGACTTGTTAAGTTTGCGTAATTTAACGATTCTCCAACGCATTCTCGAAATGATTCGCTACAATACGAAAAAGCAATTTACATTGCAACAAATTCCTTTGCACGATGAGAAGACGTATAAGCTATTTCAAGCGGGGGAAACGGATGGGATATTCCAATTTGAATCGAGTGGGATGAAACAAGCGTTGCGCCAAATCCATCCTGAGCGATTTGAGCATATTGTTGTGACGAACGCGCTGTATCGACCAGGTCCGATGGCGCAAATTCCGTTGTTTGCCGAGCGGAAAAATAATCGTCGTCCGATTCCATCCATTCATCCAGCAGTCGATCAAATTTTACAAGAAACGTACGGGATTATCGTCTATCAAGAACAAATTATGCAAATTGTCGTTGCGGTCGCGGGATTTTCCTATGCGGAGGCTGATTTGTTACGCCGTGCCATTAGTAAAAAAGATGAACGTGCACTTCAACAAGCGGAGCGACAATTTATTTCAGGAGCGATGTCACATGGCATGTCCCAAGAAGAAGCTGTACGCATCTTTCAATTGATCGCTCAATTTGCGCAGTACGGGTTTCCGAAAAGTCACGCAGTAGCGTATGCACATATTTCGTATTGGCTCGCTTATTTTAAAGCGAATGCTCCTACGTATTATTTTGCAGCGATGCTTAGCTTTAGTGGTGCAAATGAAATAGAGCCACTCATAAGAGAGGCGAAGCGTTATAACGTACAGTTTTTGCCACCATCCCTTTTAAAAAGTCGATGGAATCATACAGTGGAAGGTCAAAACATTCGGTTAGGATTTAAACAAATTAAAGGTTTGGCTCGCACTTTTTACCCTGTATGGAAAGAAGTGAGACGAGATGAGACAATTCGAACGATTTATGATGTGGCTCGTCTATTGAAAAAAGAGTTTACAGAACCGTTAGCTCTCGATTTAATTTATTCGGGAGCTTGTGATGAATTGGAAGGCACTCGCTCTACTAACATCGATCGAATTCCTGCTGCATTAGGGATTGCTCAATTTGGAGATGCGGGAAGTATTAAAGAAATAGAAGGGAAAACAAAGGATTCCCTCACTTTGCTAGAAGAAGAATATGCGCGTTTGCAGTTGTATATTTCTGAACATCCACTTGAAAGGATGCGTCAAACTTATACGGAAACGATACCACTCGCTACAATAGAAGAACATATGAATTACGTGAAAGTGCTCGCTTTCGTTCGTGCGATTCGAACGACGCGTACGAAAAATGGAGAAGCGATGGCATTCGTGACAGTAGAAGACGAGACGGCGACGATGACAGCTATTTTCTTCCCGAAATCGTATAAGCGATTTGCTGAACAGTTGCAGGAGCGAACGGTTTTACAGTTGGAAGGTAAAATGCAATTCCGCCGAGGGGAAAAAGAATTAATCGTGAATGAATGTGAACAAATAAGTCGATTATAGCGATGAGCATAAGTGGCTCGTCGCTTTTTTTATGCTCTTTTTTGAAAAACCTTTACGAATAGTGTGAAATTATGTATGCTTATTTACAGAAGTGGTATGACCACTAAAAAAGAGAGAAGGAGAGCGTTCATGACGAAAGAACAACAAGCTCCGAAGCGATTTTTAGCAATTGTGGAAGAAATTCGCTCGATCATTGAAGAAGAGCAAATTAAAATTGGCGAAAAATTACCGTCGGAACGTTCGTTATCTGAAAGGTTGGAAGTGGGGCGTCCGACGATTCGTGAAGCGTTGCGCAGTATGGAATTACTCGGATTGATCGAGACGCGACGAGGGGAAGGTACATTTTTAGCAGATTTTAAACGCCATCAACTCGTCGAAGTATTGTCAACTTTCATTTTACAACGCCAGCAATCTGTTGACGATGTTCGCAAGACGAGACGAATGCATGAGCGGGCCGCCATCAGTGAAATTTGCCGTAACGAAGCAGCGGCTAAATTACCTGTTTGGGAAAGCTTATATGCGAAAGTTTTACATGAAGGGACTGTGTGGCGTGAAGATGTGATGCGAGAGATGCTCGTCGCTTCTGAAAATCGACTATCGTTAAAAATTTGGTTTTTAGTCAAGCAGTACGATCAAATTCATTACGAAGCATTGTCTACCGAACGTGAAGCGGAACCGCTCGCACAGCTTTTAGTTCATCTCGGTTTACAAAATGAACGACAAGCTTTAATACATTATGAACAATGGATTGAAATTATTGAACGAGAAAGTAGGGAATGATGATGATTCGCGACTTATTTAAAAAGAAAAAACAAGCAGTAACAATTCCTTCTAAACAAGCAAAAGAAGATGTGCCAGAAGGGATTATGACGAAATGTCCACAATGTAAAGCGATTGAAATGACGACTGAACTATTAAAAGCTGGAAAAGTATGTTCCAAATGTGATTATCACTACACGATGACAGCGCGTGAACGAATGGATTATTTATTTGATGAAGGTAGTTTTAATTCTATCGATGACCATTTGAAAACAGAGAACCCTCTCGGTTTTCCTGGCTATATGGAGAAAGTGAAAGTCGATCAAGAAAAAACGGAATTAAATGAAGCTGTATTAACGGGTATCGCTAAATTAGAAGGAAAGCGCATTGCAGTGGCGATTATGGATTCTAATTTCCGCATGGGTTCTATGGGATCTGTCGTAGGTGAAAAATTAACTCGACTCATTGAACTCGGTACAAAAGAAGAAATTCCAGTCTTTATTTTTGCAGCGAGTGGTGGAGCGCGTATGCAGGAAGGCATTTTATCTTTAATGCAAATGGCGAAGACGAGCGTAGCATTGGAACGTCATGCTGCAAAAGGATTGCTATACGTTTCAATTATGACGTATCCAACAACAGGTGGTGTCTCAGCTAGCTTCGCGTCAGTTGGAGATATTAATTTAGCGGAACCACAAGCGTTAATCGGGTTTGCGGGTCGTCGTGTCATTGAACAAACTGTTCGAGAAAAGCTTCCGGAAAATTTCCAAACGGCTGAATTTTTATTAGATTGCGGACAGTTAGATGCCGTGATCCATCGTCACGACTTGCGTGAAAAGCTCGCACTCATTGTCGAATTACATACTGGAGGTATAAATGTATGAAAACGTTAGAATTTGAAAAGCCAGTTATTAAGTTGCGTGAGAAAATAGAAGAGTTAGAGCAATTTACTGAAGCGAACGAAGTTGATTTATCAGAAGAGATTCAGCATTTAAAAGCTCGACTTGAAAAATTAGAAACAGATATTTACGGTGATATGGACTCATGGCAAAAAGTGCAAGTCGCTCGACATGCTGACCGCCCGACATCACTCGATTATATCGCTCATTTATTTGATTGTTTCATGGAATTACATGGAGACCGCTTGTACGGGGATGATGCAGCAATCGTTGGTGGAATCGCATCATTCGAAGGTTTACCAGTGACGGTAATCGGGCATCAAAGAGGTAAGGACACGAAAGAAAACGTCCGTCGTAACTTCGGTATGCCGCACCCAGAAGGGTATCGAAAGGCGCTTCGTTTAATGAAACAAGCAGAAAAGTTTAAGCGCCCAATCATTTGCTTTATCGATACGAAAGGGGCGTATCCAGGAAAAGCGGCAGAAGAACGTGGCCAAAGTGAAGCGATTGCGCGCAATTTAGTTGAAATGGCAGGTTTGAAAGTTCCTGTTATTTCAATTGTCATCGGAGAAGGTGGTAGTGGAGGGGCACTTGCACTCGGAGTAGCGAACCACTTACACATGTTGGAACACTCCACATATTCGGTCATTTCACCGGAAGGAGCCGCGTCGATTTTATGGAAAGATGCGAGTCTCGCCAAACAAGCAGCAGAAGCGATGAAAATAACAGCTCCTCATTTAAAAGAGCTCGGTGTCGTCGATGAAATCATTCCAGAAGCTTTAGGTGGCGCACATCGCAACGTTCAGCAACAGGCAGAAAATATGCGAAAAGTCATCAAAAATTCATTAAACATGTTAAACTCTTTAGATGAGGACGCATTGATTCAAAGTCGTTATGACAAGTTTCGTGCGATCGGTCAATTTACGGAGTAAAGTGAGGGGTCATGTGCAATGAAAAAGATTGGAGTATTGACGAGTGGTGGCGACGCACCAGGAATGAATGCTGCTTTACGTGCGGTCGTGCGTAAAGCGCTGTTTGAAGATATTGAAGTCGTCGGTATTTATCAAGGATATGACGGGTTGATCAAAGGTGAATTTGAACTGTTCGAACTTGGCTCAGTCGGTGATATCATTCAACGTGGTGGGACGATTTTACGTTCGGCACGCAGTCCGGAATTTATGACAGAAGCTGGGCGTCAAAAAGCAGCGGATAATTTAAAGGCGGAAGGGATTGAAGGGCTCGTCGTCATAGGGGGAGACGGCTCTTTCCGAGGAGCTCTAGAGTTATCTGTTTATGGAATTGCGGTAGCTTGTGTACCAGCGACGATCGACAATGATATTACAGGAACTGAATTCACAATTGGTTTCGACACAGCGTTAAATACAGTCGTCGAAGCAATCGATAAAATTCGAGATACCGCGAGTTCGCATGAACGCATCTTCATTGTCGAAGTGATGGGGCGTGACGCTGGAGATTTAGCGCTTTGGGCAGGTCTTGGTGGCGGTGCTGAATCGATCATCATCCCAGAAGAACCTTTAGCAGTGAATGAAGTTGTCGAACGTTTAAAACAAAGTTCAGAGCGTGGCAAACAACATAGTGTGATCGTCGTAGCAGAAGGTGTCATGTCAGGCGACAAACTTTCCCAACTTTTAAAAGAAGAAGCAGACGTAGAAACACGTGTTTCTGTTCTCGGACATATGCAAAGAGGGGGATCACCTTCTGCGCGTGATCGAGTCATTGCGAGTCGCTACGGAGCCCGTGCGGTAGAAGAGCTACAAGCTGGTCAACAAACAGTTGCGATCGGGATGCGGAATCATCAAATCGTCGCTTACCCGCTTCAGGACGTTTTCGAGACGAAAGACTGTTTAGATATGGAAATGTTAAAATTGTCTAAAGAGCTGTCTATTTAAAAGACAAAGTGTCTAACTTCATATATACTAGAGAAGCGAAATATGAATTGAATAACGAATAAGAGGCGGTTAAATCATGAGAAAAACGAAAATTGTATGTACGATCGGTCCAGCGAGTGAAGCACCGGAAATTTTAGACCAATTATTACTGTCAGGAATGAACGTCGCGCGTTTAAACTTTTCGCACGGAACGCAAGACGAACATCGCGCACGCATTAAAGCAATTCGCGAAGCGTCGAAACGTACAGGTAAAGTTGTCGGTATTTTACTCGATACGAAAGGTCCAGAAATTCGTACGCACAAAATGGAAAATGGATCAGTCGAATTAAAATCAGGAGCAGAAGTATCTATTTCTATGTCAGAAGTGCTCGGCACACCGAATCTATTTTCGGTGACGTACGATAAATTAATCGATGATCTCGAAGTAGGTTCACTCGTCTTACTCGACGACGGACTTATTCAATTAGAAGTGACAGGGAAAGATTACGATAAACGACTCATTCGCACGGTCGTCGTAAACTCAGGTCACTTAAAAGACAATAAAGGGGTTAACGTTCCAGGAGTTGCGGTTCGACTTCCAGGAATTACAGATAAAGATCGTGAAGATATTTTATTCGGAATTGAACAAGAGGTCGATTTCATCGCAGCGTCATTCGTTCGTCGCCCAGCGGATGTCATGATTATTCGTGAATTACTAGAAGCGAATGGTGGAAGTTCACTTCATATCATTCCAAAAATTGAAAACGCAGAAGGGGTCGAAAACATCGATGAAATTTTAAGTATTTCAGACGGTGTCATGGTCGCACGTGGAGACCTCGGTGTTGAAATTTTATCGGAAGAAGTACCACTCGTTCAAAAAGAACTCATTCGCAAATGTAACCAAGCAGGAAAGCCGGTTATTACAGCGACTCAAATGCTTGATTCTATGCAATGGAACCCACGTCCAACACGTGCGGAGGCGAGTGACGTAGCGAACGCGATTTTCGACGGAAGCGATGCGATTATGCTTTCTGGTGAAACAGCAGCAGGAGCGTATCCAGTAGAATCTGTTAAAACGATGCATAGCATCGCAGTTACAACTGAAAACGCGATCGATTACAAAACAGTCGTTTCGGCACGTCGTCGTGAACAACATGGCAACATGACGGAATCGATCGGTCAAGCAGCGGCTTATACAGCGCTCAACTTAAAAGTGCGCGCGGTCCTCGCACCGACTGAAAGTGGTCAAACAGCACGCATGATTGCGAAGTATCGTCCAGGTTGTCCAATTGTCGCTGTCACATCATCAGAACGCAATGCGACAAAACTAACATTAGCTTGGGGAGTTTATCCTTTAACAGGAAAACGAGCGACATCGATCGATGATATTTTACAAGAAGCGGTTGATGCAAGTTTAGAAAATAACTATATCGACCACGGAGATGTCGTCGTCATTACTGCAGGAGTACCAGTCGGTCAAGCAGGTACGACAAACTTAATGAAAATTCACATTATCGGAGACCTCGTCGCAAGCGGACAAGGAATTGGTAAAGCGAATGTGTACGGTCGCGCAGTTGTCGCTGAAACAGCAGAAGACTTGAAAGGTGTCGACGTGAAAGATGCGATCATCGTCACGAAATCTTCCGATAAAGACATGATTCACGTCATTGAACAATGTGCGGGTCTTGTTACAGAAGAAGGTGGCTTAACGAGTCACGGTGCAGTTGTCGGATTATCACTCGGCATTCCGGTCATCGTCGGCGTCGAAAATGCAACGGAAAAAATATTAGATGGCAGTCCGATTACGATGCATGCTGAAACAGGATGTATTTACAGCGGTCACGCTCGCGTCTTATAATGTATTAATGAAGAGAAGGTCAGTCTGAAGACGACCTTCTTTTTCAATGAATAGGAGGAATGAGAACATGTTGAAATATTTAATCCTATTATTTGTCGGGATCCCTTTCATTGAAATCGTCGCTTTGCTTTATTCAGGAAAATGGTTCGGTTTGTGGCCTACATTATTGTTAATTGTGACGACCGGTGTTCTCGGTGCTTATTTAGCGAAGCGTGAAGGAATGAAAGCGTGGCAACAATTTCAATATCGCATGCAAACGATGGATGCCCCTGGACTTGCATTAATTGACAGTGTTTTAATAGGTTTGGCAGGAATTTTGCTCGTTTTACCAGGATTTATTACAGATATATTTGGTTTTTTACTGCTTTTGCCGTTTATTCGCAAGCGAATTCAGCCATTTTTTGTTCGTAAATTAGCGAAAAAGATGCAAAATGATGAAATTATTATTATTAATGGAAAACGTATAAAGTAAAAAAAAAGTGTCTAGACGTCTTGAAAACATAGCTTTAGTTACAAAGATGAGAAAAATGAAAACGAGTTAAAAATCAGTTTATAAAAAAAGGTAAAGCGTTTCCATTCACAAAAGGCGAAAAGTTGATTATAATGAGATATGGAACTGTTTAAAAACGTAGAAAATTAAACATAATCTAATCTAACAAAATTCGAACACTCCACATCCCATCATTCGAGATGTTAGTTAGAGGTACAGAAGGAGCGAATATTTATGACAGCAACAAAAGGGTTAGAAGGTATCGTTGCAGCACAATCTCAAGTGAGTTCAATCATCGACTCGACACTTACGTATGTAGGATATGACATCGATGAGCTTGCTGAGAAAGCTAGCTTTGAAGAAGTAGTATATTTACTTTGGCACAAACGTTTACCAAATGCGGAAGAATTAGCAGAGATTAAAGAACAGCTCGCTGAAAACATGACTCTTCCACAAGGTATTATCGATCATTTCAAACTTTACCCAATCGATCAAGTACACCCGATGTCAGCACTCCGCACAGCGGTGTCAATGCTCGGGCTTTTCGATGAAGAAGCTGAAGTGATGGAAGTAGAAGCGAACTACCGTAAAGCACTTCGATTACAAGCGAAAGTAGCAGCAGTAGTGACAGCATTCTCACGCATCCGTAATGGTTTAGAGCCAGTTGCACCGAAAAAAGAACTCAGCTATGCAGAGAACTTCCTTTACATGTTAGATGGCGAAGAGCCAGAAGCAATCGCAATCGAAGCGATGGATAAAGCGCTCGTTTTACACGCTGACCATGAATTAAACGCATCTACATTTACAGCGCGTGTATGTGTTGCGACACTTTCTGATATTTATTCAGGTGTGACAGCAGCAATCGGCGCATTAAAAGGACCACTTCACGGTGGAGCGAACGAACAAGTCATGATCATGCTTGAAGAAATCGGTTCAGTAGACAATGTTGAGCCTTACATCCAAGCGAAGATTGACAATAAAGAAAAAATTATGGGCTTCGGACACCGCGTTTATCGCAACGGTGACCCACGTGCGAAGCACTTAAAAGAAATGTCACGTCAATTGACGGAATTAAAAGGTATGCCTGAGTATTATGAGATGTCAGTGAAAATCGATGACTACTTCACAAAGGCGAAAGGTATTTTACCGAACGTTGACTTCTACTCAGCAACTGTATATCATTCATTAGGAATCGACCATGACTTATTCACACCGATTTTCGCGGTGTCACGTATGGCTGGTTGGACAGCTCACATTTTAGAGCAGTATGAAAACAACCGTTTGATTCGTCCACGTGCTGAATATGTCGGACCGGACTTACGCAAGTATGTTCCAGTTGAAGAACGATAATATTCAAAACGTGTTAACGATAGAGACAATTGTCTCTGTAAATATATATTGAGGAGGACTTTATCAATGTCAAACGCACAAAAAGTAACTATGGAAAACGGTGTACTTAACGTACCAAACAATCCAGTAATCCCATTCATCATCGGTGACGGTACAGGTCCAGATATTTGGAACGCATCTGTACGTGTAATCGATGCAGCTGTTGAGAAAGCTTACAACGGCGAAAAGAAAATCGAATGGAAAGAAGTTCTTGCGGGAGAGAAAGCATTCAACGAAACTGGTGAATGGTTACCACAAGAAACACTCGATACAATCGAAGAATACTTAATCGCAATTAAAGGACCACTTACAACGCCAATCGGTGGTGGATTCCGTTCATTGAACGTTGCATTACGTCAAGAATTAGATCTCTTCGCATGTTTACGTCCAGTACGTTGGTTCGAAGGTGTTCCTTCACCAGTTAAACGTCCAGAAGACTGTGACATGGTCATCTTCCGTGAGAACACTGAAGATATCTACGCAGGTATCGAGTACGAAGAAGGTACAGACGAAGTTAAAAAAGTAGTTGAGTTTTTACAAAACGAAATGGGCGTTAAAAACATCCGCTTCCCAGAAACTTCAGGTATCGGTATTAAACCAATCTCTGAAGACGGAACGAAACGTTTAGTACGTTCAGCGATTCAATTCGCACTCGACAACAACCGTAAAAACGTTACAATCGTGCACAAAGGTAACATTATGAAGTTCACTGAAGGTGCATTCAAGAAGTGGGGCTACGAAGTTGCAGAGCAAGAGTTCGGCGACAAAGTATTCACATGGAATCAGTACGACGAAATTAAAGAAAAAGAAGGCGTTGACGCTGCAAACAAAGCACAAGCAGACGCTGAAGCAGCAGGCAAAATGATCGTTAAAGATTCAATTGCTGACATCTTCTTACAACAAATCTTAACACGTCCACGTGAGTTCGACGTAGTTGCTACAATGAACTTAAACGGAGACTACATCTCAGATGCTCTCGCAGCACAAGTAGGTGGAATCGGTATCGCACCAGGTGCGAACATTAACTACGTTACAGGACACGCTATTTTCGAAGCGACACACGGTACTGCTCCAAAATACGCTGGCCTTGACAAAGTTAACCCATCATCAGTTATCCTTTCAGCAGTTATGATGCTCGACCACTTAGGTTGGACAGAAGCTGGTGAAATGATCACGAACTCAATCGAGAAAACAATCTCATCTAAAGTTGTTACTTACGACTTCGCACGTCTCATGGACGGCGCAACAGAAGTAAAAACTTCAGAGTTCGCTGATGAGCTCATCAAAAACTTATAATTTTTAAGAAAGAGGAGTCTCTGTACTCCTCTTTCCTATACATAAAATGATTTATTCTTTATACTTGATATGAGAACAGATTAGCTACAATCGATTCGTGTATAAAAGTGGTGAAGATCATCGCTTTTTTATAAAAAATGACTACACATAAAGGAGCGTTTTGTTATGACAATGCAACGTAAAAAAGTATCCGTGATCGGTTCAGGTTTCACAGGGGCAACGACAGCGTTTTTACTCGCGCAAAAAGAACTCGCTGATGTCGTCATCGTCGACATTCCAGAAATGGAAAACCCAACGAAAGGGAAAGCACTCGACATGTTAGAGGCAAGTCCCGTTCAAGGATTCGATGCGAACATTATCGGAACGAGCAATTATGAAGATACGAAAGATTCAGATATCGTCATCATTACAGCAGGAATTGCACGTAAACCAGGTATGAGCCGAGACGATCTCGTTCAAACGAACCAAAAAGTGATGGAATCTGTTACAGAGCAAATCGTCAAATACGCACCAAATGCAATCATCCTCGTATTGACAAACCCAGTAGATGCGATGACATATACAGCATTTAAAAAATCAGGATTCCCGAAGGAGCGTGTCATTGGACAGTCTGGAGTGCTCGACACAGCGCGTTTCCGCACATTTGTCGCACAAGAGTTGAACTTATCAGTGAAAGATGTGCAAGGATTCGTACTCGGTGGACACGGTGATGAAATGGTTCCACTCATCCGCTACTCTTCAGCAGGAGGCGTACCGCTCGCTGACTTAATTCCAGCAGATCGCATGGAAGAGATTATCGAACGTACACGTAAAGGTGGCGCTGAAATCGTCAATTTACTCGGTAACGGTTCAGCTTATTACGCACCATCAGCAGCACTCGTTGAAATGGCAGAAGCGATTTTAAAAGATCAGAAGCGTGTACTTCCATCTATCGCTTATTTAGAAGGGGAATATGGCTTAAACGATCTTTACCTCGGCGTACCAACCGTACTTGGCGCAAGTGGAATTGAAAAAGTGATTGAACTCGACTTAACAGAAGAAGAACAAGCAGCTTTAAATAAATCAGCAGATGCTGTTCGTTCAGTAATGAATATTCTTTCTTAATAAATGATGATCTACCGCATGAAAGTGCGGTAGATTTTTTAATTTGAGAAAGGGAAATAACGGAATTTACACAATCTTAACGTTTGAAAGCTCGGTCTGTTGTCGATTTTCATTCATATTATTGATACAATTTAAATGAAATATTCACAAAACTTCAAGGCAAACTTAAAAATACGAAAGAGAAAGTAGCGAAGCATTCCATGAGAAATGAAGATAAAAAGATTTTAATTGTCGATGACGAACAGCCGATTCGTACATTGCTCGAATACAATTTAAAACAGTCGAACTACGAAACGTTAACGGCAGCAGACGGCGAAGAGGCGCTTGAAAAAATTCGCTCGGAACGCCCCGATCTCGTATTGCTTGATTTAATGTTACCGAAACTAGACGGTATCGACGTTTGCCGTCAATTGCGTCACGAAGAAAATAATGTGCCGATTATTATGTTAACGGCACGTGGAGAAGAACCAGATAAAGTGCTCGGCCTAGAAATTGGGGCGGATGACTACATGACGAAACCTTTCAGCCCACGAGAAGTGTTAGCGCGTGTCAAAGCCGTACTACGCCGCTCGAAACAGTCAGGGCAAGAAGAGCAACAAGAACAATTAAAAGAAGGTTCTCTCCTCGTCTATCCAGAACGTTATGAAGTGTTAAAAGATGGAGAAGAACTTGAATTTACACCGAAAGAATTCGAATTACTCGTTTACTTTATGCAAAATAAAAATCGTGTCCTCACTCGAGACCAGTTACTGAGCGCTGTATGGAATTATGATTTCGCAGGTGATACACGCATTGTCGATGTACATGTCAGTCATTTGCGTGAAAAAATTGAAGAAAATACGAAAAAGCCGAAATATATCAAAACTGTGAGAGGGATTGGATATAAATTCGAGGAGCAAAAATAATGAGACAGACGATTTACTCAAAACTTGTCGTTGCGGTCATGACGGTACTATTCGTTATGATGACACTCGCTGCTATCGTGTTTAGCCAGTTTTTTTATTTGTTTGAACAACAAGTAGACGCGACGATTCAACAGAAGTATTGGAGTTTTATCGTCATCGTTATTACTTTGTTGTTTTTTGCGACAGGACTTATTTTAGTGCGTGTCATTTATGCTTATACGAAGTCAGTAGAGACGGTAACACTTACAGCTGAGCAATTGACGTCGGGCAATTATTTAGCACGTGTGCCAATGACAGATGTGACGGACGACCGATTAAGTATTGCGATGAACCAAATTGCAAGCAATCTTCAAGAGCTCAAAATTTTACGTGAGATGGATCAAGAACGAACGAAAACACTCGTCGAAAGTATCGGAAGCGGGCTCCTTATGTTCGGCCGAGAAGGAAATTTAAATATGGTGAACGGTGTTTTTGAAAAGCAATTTGGTTACAAACGTCGAGACATAATCGGTAAACAATTTTACAGCATTGAATTTCCTGAAGAAGTGGAAGAAGTGATAGAAGAGGTCTTTTTAACGGAAGCTATTTATGAAAAACAAATGACTTTGCGAAGAGAAGAGGAACGTTTACATTTGAGCGTTTACGGTGCTCCTGTTATTGGGATGCATGGCAATTGGCTCGGCATTATTATCGTCTTTCATAATATTACAGAACTCGTTCGTTTAGAAGAAATACGAAAAGATTTTGTGGCGAACGTTTCTCATGAACTGCGTACACCTGTCACGTCGATTAAAGGATTTACTGAAACGATATTAGATGGTGCTATCGATAATCAAGAAGTGACGATTCAATTTTTAGAAATCATTCAAAAAGAAAGCGATCGACTTCAATTGTTGATTGATGACTTATTAGAGCTATCTCGTATTGAACGAGCTGAATTTCAGTTGCAAATGAAATATGTTAAAGTATCAGAAGTCGTTCAAGATGCGATTGCGATTACAGAAAATCAACGACTTGAAAAACAAATTGATTTACGTATAGAAGGAAATGAAGCTGTTGTAGTGGAAGCGGATGATCGCCGCCTCATTCAAATATTCGTCAACTTATTAACGAATGCGATTTCTTATTCCAAGCCGAACACGTGCATTCACGTCACTTATGGAACGACAGAAGAGGAAGTGTTTGTTGCGATTCGAGATGAAGGAATTGGAATTGCCCCTGAAGAAAAAAATCGTTTATTTGAGCGATTTTATCGTGTTGATAAAGCGAGAGCACGTGATTCGGGTGGAACAGGGCTCGGTCTAGCGATTGTGAAACATTTAGTGGAAGCACATAAAGGACGAATTGAAGTGGAAAGTGAAGTTGATGAAGGTACGACATTTACGATTTACCTGCCACCTAGACAATCGAATCGGTCTGGAACGAAAACAGTTTAGCAAATCGCTAAACTGTTTTTGTTATGCGTGAATCCGAATTGATGTTCGTGGTACACTAGAGGTACGATGATTAAAAAAGGAGACGAATCAATGACGAAACCAAAATTACTACTATTAGACGGGAATAGTTTATCATATCGCGCATTTTTTGCTTTACCGTTATTAACGAATAGTCAGGGGATTCATACGAATGCAGCATACGGTTTTACGATGATGTTGCAAAATATTTTAGAAGAACATCAACCGGAACAAATTCTCGTCGCTTGGGATAAAGGGAAAGTGACATTCCGTCATGAAACTTTCAAAGAGTATAAGGGAGGCCGTCAAAAAACACCGAATGAATTGCGTGAACAGTTTCCGATCATTCGAGATATTTTAACGGCCCACGGCATTGCGCAATATGAATTAGAAGCGTATGAAGCGGATGACATTATCGGGACGCTTGCGAATCGTTACAATGATTCGCATGAAGTAATCATCATTTCAGGTGATAAAGATTTAACGCAGCTCGTCACAGATAAAACGACTGTTTTCATCACCCGTAAAGGGATTACCGATATGGAAAAATATACCCCGGAACATGTGATGGAGAAGTACGGGATTACACCACCACAAATTATCGATATGAAAGGGTTAATGGGCGACAGTTCAGACAATATTCCAGGCGTCCCAGGAGTTGGAGAAAAGACAGCGTTAAAACTGTTAAAGCAGTATGAAACGGTTGAAGGTGTATACGAACATCTCGATAATATTACGGCAAAAAAACTCAATGAAAATCTGACGACGTATCGCGACCAAGCGTTCATGAGTAAACAACTTGCGACAATTGAAGTGAATGCTCCAATCGATGTACCTGCCGATATGATGAACTACGCAGGACCGGATCTTGAGAAATTACGCGAGCAATATGAAATGTTAGAATCGAAACGTTTACTCGATCAATTAAAAGGAGATGCCCCTTCTGAAATGCAAGTCGAAATTTCTTATGTCACTTTCGACCGCGAAGAAGGAATCGTTTGGCCGGAAAAAGCGAGCCTTCATATTGAATTGGACGGAGATAATTATTTAACCGACCCCGTACTCGTCATGACGATAGCAATGGCAGAAAAAGAATGTAGCGAAGGTGTGTACACATTCGATGAACGACAAATTGCTGAATATGAGTCGTTAAAAGTATGGTTAGAAGACGAAACGATCATTAAATATGCATCGGATACGAAAGCGATTCAGAGTGTCCTTCATCGTTATGGCATTACATTACGCGGTGTACAATACGATTTATTGCTCGCTTCTTACATCGCGGATGCCTCCAATGCTCAAAAGGAAATTGCGCAATTAGCAGAAGATTTAGCTTTACCGTATGAAGTTCGTCGAGACGAAGACGTCTATGGTAAAGGGGCGAAACGCCAAGTACCTGAATTTGACGTTTATACGTATCACGCTGCAACGAAAGCGAAGGCGGTTTGGGATAGTGTGCCAATCGTAGAAGAGCAGTTAAAAGAAAGCGAGCAGTATGAGCTATTCCACGATTTAGAACTCCCGTTAGCTTCCATTTTAAGCGAAATGGAAACAGAAGGTATTGCGGTGGACGAAACGGTTTTACAAACGTTAGGAAAAGATCTAAGTGAGCGACTTGCGATGTTAGAGTCTGATATTTACACGTTAGCAGGAGAAACGTTCAATATTAATTCTCCAAAACAACTCGGTGTCATTTTATTTGAGAAAATTGGTCTCACTCCGATTAAAAAGACGAAAACAGGATATTCCACAGCGGCGGATGTTTTAGAAAAGCTTGAACATGAGCATGAAATTATTGCACTCATTTTACTTTACCGTCAGCTCGGCAAATTGAATTCAACTTACGTAGAAGGTTTGCAAAAAGAAATTCATACAGATGGTAAAATTCATACGCGCTTCCAACAAGCATTGACGACGACGGGACGTTTAAGTTCAATCAACCCAAACTTACAAAACATTCCAATTCGTCTAGAAGAAGGGCGCAAAATTCGTGAAGCGTTCGTTCCTTCTCATGAAGGATGGAAATTGTTCGCGGCCGACTACTCACAAATTGAATTACGTGTACTTGCGCATATTTCAGAAGACGAAAAGTTAATAGACGCTTTCCAAAGAGGAGCGGACATCCATACGGAAACAGCGATGAATGTGTTCCACGTGTCACGCGAAGAAGTAGATTCGAATATGCGCCGCGCAGCGAAAGCCGTCAACTTCGGAATTATTTACGGCATTAGCGATTACGGTTTATCCCAAAACTTAAATATTTCACGCCCAGAAGCGAAAAAATTCATCGATACGTATTTGCATACGTTTGAAGGAGTTAAACGCTATATGGATAAAAGTATCGAAATTGCTAGAAAACGTGGATATGCGGAAACATTGATGAACAGACGTCGTTACTTACCGGATTTGAATAGTTCGAGCTTTAACATTCGAAGCTTTGCTGAACGGACAGCGATGAATACGCCGATTCAAGGAAGTGCAGCTGACATTATTAAACGTGCGATGATCGATATGAATGCGCGTTTAAAAGAAGAAGGACTGCAAGCGAAAATGTTATTGCAAGTGCATGACGAATTAATTTTTGAAGCGCCAGAAGAAGAAATTGCGATCCTTGAAAAAATTGTTCCGGAAGTGATGGAACAAACGATTCAATTGCGCGTACCGTTAAAAGTAGATAGCGCGAGTGGCGCGTCATGGTATGAGGTGTAATCGATGCCAGAACTGCCAGAAGTAGAACTCGTCGTTCGTGATTTAGTGAAAGAGCTGAACCATGAACGAATCGAACGGGTTGAAATATCAGATGTCGTCATCGACTCGAAGTTAGAAGGAAAAGAAGCAATTGTGAAAACATTAGATGTGCCGACATTCATTTCCGAAATGGAAGGGATGCGCATCGAATCGATCACACGTCGCAGCAAATATATTTACATGACATTAAGTAAAAATGGTGAAACGTATTTATTAGCGAGTCATCTCGGGATGACAGGTGCTTGGTTCGTCGGTAATTCATTAGATGATGTGACAGAAGAGAAGTTTCGTCGTCACATTCATGCGGTTTTCACGCTCGATGATGGAAGGCTTCTTATATATAGTGATATACGTCGTTTCGGAGAGCTTCGCTTATTAAAAGAAGAAGCGGACTATCCACCCCTCCTTCAAATGGCGCCAGAACCGTTTGACGAAGGAGCGGAAGATTATTTTATCGCGCGTGTTTCAGAACCGAAATGGCTAGAGAAGCCGATTAAACAAGCGATTATGAACGGGACTGTCATTTCAGGGTGCGGTAACATTTATGCGACGGAAGCATTGTTTAAACAAAAAATTCATCCGAAACGCGCATGTCGTCGCATTTCAGAACAGCGTAAGCGCGCATTGTTTCAAGAAATTGTAGCGATTTTGAACGAAAGTATCGAAAGAGGGGGCAGTTCGATTTCGGATTACCGCAATGTGAACGGCGAATCGGGAACGATGCAAAACGTCCATCAAATGTACAACAAAAAAGTGTGCCCTACATGTGGGAGCGCAACGAAGCAAATACAAATTCAAAATCGGACATCGACATATTGTCCACAATGTCAAAAGTAGGTGAGCAAATGATTATCGGATTAACAGGAAGCATCGCAACGGGAAAAAGTACCGTTGCGAACATGTTGAAAGAACGCGGGATCCCGGTCGTAGATGCAGACGAAGTCGCGCGAATCGTCGTGGAAAAAGGCCGTCCCGCTTTACAAAAAATTGTCGAAGCGTTTGGAGAAGAAGTTTTGTTAGAAGATGGCACATTAAATCGTCCCGCGCTAGGAAATATTATTTTTAATGATACCGAAGCGCGTAATACGTTGAATGCGATCATGCATCCAGCGATTCGCGAGGAGATGGAAAGTCAAAAAGCGTATCACATTCAAAATGAAGAACCGATCATTATAATGGACATTCCATTATTGTTTGAAAATCGTTTAACAGAAACGGTGGATCGTGTCGTCGTCGTAACAGTTGATGAAGGCACGCAATTACACCGTTTAATGAAACGGAATGATTTAACAGAAGAAGAAGCGAAGGCACGTATTCAATCTCAAATCCCTATTCAAGAGAAAGTACAACGTGCAGATGACTTAATTGATAATAGTAGCACATTAGAAAAGACAGAAGAGCAAGTAGAAGCGATGATTATGAAATGGACCGAAACGTTGAATCGATGAGGTTTCATATCGATTGTTACACAATTGTGAAGAAGAAATAAAACAATTTTAATGAAAAACTAACTTTTTATATGTGAATGTGTTATACTAATCTACAGAAAAACAGAAACAGTATAACATACATGCAGGAGGATTTCATACATGACAACTTCGGTAGCAATTAATGGATTCGGACGTATCGGACGAATGGCTTTTCGCCAAATGATGAAAAATGACAACTTGAAAGTCGTAGCAATTAACGCACTTTACCCAGCGGAAACGTTAGCGCACTTAATCAAATACGATACAGTGCACGGAACGTATGACGGAGAAGTACAAGCAGCAGATAATGCGATCATCATTGATGGACATCGCGTCGAACTCGTCGCAGACCGAAACCCTGAAAATTTACCGTGGAAAGATCTCGGTGTTGATATCGTAATCGAAGCAACAGGCGTATTTAATGACTATGAAGGTTCAGCGAAACATTTAAAAGCAGGTGCGAAAAAAGTAATCATTTCAGCGCCAGCTAAAAATGAAGATATTACAATCGTACTCGGCGTTAACGATGAGAAATTAGATGTTGAAAAACATGACATCATTTCAAACGCAAGCTGTACGACGAACTGTCTCGCACCAGTAGCGAAAGTATTAAATGATGCATTCGGAATCGAGAACGGTTTAATGACAACAGTTCACGCATATACGAATGACCAGAAAAACTTAGACAACCCACATAAAGATTTACGTCGTGCGCGTGCATGTGCACAATCGATCATTCCGACTTCAACAGGTGCAGCGAAAGCTTTATCACTCGTATTACCTGAATTAGAAGGACGCATTCATGGAATGGCTTTACGTGTACCGACACCAAATGTGTCACTCGTTGACTTAGTTGTCGATGTGAAACGTGACGTAACAGTGGAAGAAGTGAATAAAGCATTCGAAGACGCGGCAAACGGTCCGATGAATGGTATTTTATACTTCACAGAAGAACCACTCGTATCGGTTGACTTCAATACTTCAACAGCATCAGCAACAGTTGACGCATTATCAACGATGGTTATGCAAGATCGCAAAGTAAAAGTTCTCGCATGGTACGATAACGAATGGGGCTACTCAGCACGTGTTGTACAACTCGCTGAAAAAGTTGGTCAACAATTAAAAGCGACAGCAAACGTATAATATAAAGGCGTATAGTACGGCTAGACACTACTCTATATTGCTTTTTACAAGAGGATGAAAGAAAATTCTTTCATCCTTTTTTGAATTGTCTTACATATGCACCGACAAGATGTATGAACATCTGTTATAATAAAGATAATTATACTGGAGTGGAGGAACAATTATGGAATGCCCAGCGTGTCATCATTATGGAACGAAAGTAGTCGACTCTCGCCCAGCGGAAGAAAATCGAGCGATCCGCCGTCGTCGCCAATGTGAAGCGTGTCATTTTCGTTTTACGACATTTGAAAAAATCGAACAAATTCCGCTCATCGTGCGTAAAAAAAATGGCTCAGCGGAAGAGTTTAACGAAGATAAAATTTTACGAGGCCTCATTCGCGCATGCGAGAAGCGTTCAGTTCCCATCGATGAGCTGAAAAACATCGTTTATACAATTGAAAAAGAATTGCGCAATGGAGGAATTGTAGAGATTCCTTCGAGTGAATTAGGTGAAATGGTGATGGAGCGTTTAGCAGACCTTGATGAAGTTGCCTACGTTCGCTTTGCATCGGTGTATCGCCACTATAAAGATACGAACGTGTTCATTGAAGAATTGTTAAAATTGCGAAATAAAGAAGATTGAAATGTAGGTGAAAAAAGTGACTCTTGTTGATTTAGAGCCAATCGATCATTACACGATTAAGCGGTCTCATCCGATTACGGAAGAAGACCGTCACGTCGTTTATTCGCTCTATCAGCCGCTCGTCGGCATCGAGTCCATCTCGCTGTACATGATGATGTTAACAGAACAGGAGCGGAAATCCGATCAAATTCAAAACCATTACTTTTATATGAATGTTTTTGGAGAGTCGATTACGACGATTCAAGAATGGCGAATGCGACTAGAAGCGATTGGTCTGATGAATTCATATATTGAGCAAAAAGAAATTCCACTTTATCATTATGAATTAATGCCTCCTGTTTCAGCGAAATCATTTTTCGAAGACCCGCTCCTATCGACTTTTTTATTTAGTAAAGTAGGAGAGGCAACATATATTCGGTTAAGGGATTTATTCGTCATCCCGAAATGGAAGACGGAAGCTTTACGCAATGTCACTCGTTCTTTTACGGATTTATTTGAACCGACCTCGATGAGAACATTGCCACCGATAGAGGAGAATCATCAATTCGAAACATCGCGAGAACGTGGACCGTCCTATCGCTTACCTGCTTTTGATTTTCAAGCATTACGAAATCATCTATCGGAACAATTGATGGATGATGCGCAGTTCGAACGACTGCCAAAAGCACTCATACAAAATTTAGCGCATCTATATCAATATACACCGTTCGATATGTATGAAATATTATTAATTGCGATGAATCAATCAGGTGGTCAATTGACGGAACAGACGATTCGAAAAACAGCGATTGATTTTTATAAATTAAATCGTTCAACAGAACCTCCTGCGTTGCGAAAAAAAGCATACGATTCTCCATCTTCTCAAGAAGTAGGAGAAGTTCGTGATGAAAAGAACGATATGATCCGTTATTTCAATACCGTTTCACCCGCTCAAATGCTTTGTGATATTTCACAAAAACAACCGTATCCGACAACGTTGAAGCTGGTCGAACGTTTAATGAATGAACATAGCATGCCAACTCCAGTAATCAATGTACTTCTTCATTATATTTATTTAAACTACAATGGAAAAATTACAGCGAGTTTAACGGAGACGATTGCACAACAGTGGGCGATGAAAGGTATTCAAACAGCCGAAGAAGCGATTGCGATATCGAAATTGGAACATACGAAGTATCAAAAATATAAAGAAGATAAAGAACGAAAACCGGAACGTCAAAACACGTATACGAAACGCACAACGCGTGAAGAACCTGTGCCGGAATGGTTTGGCAAAGAACAAGAAGTGGAACAAGAAGAAACGTCAGAAGAAGTAGAGCGACTTCGTCAAGCACTGATTGAAGAGCTCGGCATTCCACAGAAAGAGGGTGACGACGATGGAACCGATCAAACGTAGTTTACAAGATGTTTTAGCACGCTCACCACGTTTGCGTGCACAAATGAATGAATTAAAAGAAGAAATTAAGCATGATGAGAAAATTGTTCAATTTTTACAAGAGCATCAGTTGACGATAGAAGATCCCGTCGTCGACCGCAATATTGCGAAGCTTTACGAATTTACGCAAGCGTCCCACCAGTGTGATCGTTGTCCTTCACTTGAAGGATGCATTAATGTCGTTGCTGGATTACAACCAGAGCTCACATTAAAAAATGGTGCCGTTGAATTGAAATATTCGAAATGTCCATCACGCATTAAAAATGAACAAGAGCGTGAATTGCAGCGAATGATTTCGAGCATGTACATGCCGAAAGATGTATTGAAAGCACAACTGTCTCATATTGATATGTTTTTCGACGACAGTCGTGTCTTCGTCGTACAACGTGCGAAACAATTTTTAAATGAATACGACAAGACAGGGAAGCTACCTAAAAAAGGGTTGTACATTCACGGGCCATTCGGTGTCGGGAAGTCCTTCATTATCGGCGCTTTAGCAAATGAATTGGCAAATCGTCACATTCAAACCGTCATCGTTTATTTGCCTGAATTTTTCCGTGAGATGAAGCAATCGATTCAAAATCAGTCGTTGGAACCGAAGCTCGATTTCGTAAAAAAAGCACCGGTTTTAATGCTGGATGATATTGGAGCGGAATCGATGAGTGCTTGGGTGAGAGACGACATACTCGGGACGATTTTGCAGTATCGTATGTCCGAGCAATTGCCGACATTTTTCACTTCAAACTTCAATATGAATGAGCTCGCGTATCATTTAACGTATACGCAAAGAGGCGAAAAAGAAGAAGTGAAAGCGGGACGCATTATGGAACGCATTCGCGAAGTGAGTGAACCGATCGAATTAAAAGGAAAAAATATGCGAAATCAAAGTTGACAAAAAAACAAAAGATTTGTATAATATGATCATTCAAAATATAAATGCATTGACGAGGACACCTTTGATTTGACCTCACTATTCAGAGACTGAAGCATTCGGTGAGAGCTTCGGATTGAACAAATCATCGACCACCTCCAAGCAGCATCGAGTTTAATCGATTGCCGGTTACAAGCCGTTATTTGTCTCAAGCTTCGTCTTTTTGAAGTGCTTTTTTAGCATTGTCAAAAGGAAGGAAGAAGGGTGGAACCACGAATACAACCTCGTCCCTTTCATAGGGCGGGGTTTTTTTGTGTTCAAAAATAGAAAAAAGAGTAGGAGTGCGAACAATGGCAGACATGATTCAATTAACATTTCCAGATGGAGCAGTAAAGGAATTTGAACGCGGTACGACGACAGCCGACGTAGCCGGTTCAATTAGCCCAGGATTAAAGAAAAATGCATTAGCAGGTAAATTAAATGGTGAATTAATCGATTTCACACGTCCAATTGAAGAAGATGGAATGATTGAAATTATTACACCGAACTCAGACGAAGCGTTAGAAATTTTGCGCCATAGTACAGCGCACCTTTTAGCGCATGCGGTACATCGTCTATTCCCAGAAACAAAATTCGGTGTCGGCCCAGTTATTGAAAATGGATTTTACTATGACATGGATCCGGTAGAACCATTAACAGCGGACGACCTTCCAGAAATCGAGAAAGAAATGCGTCGCATCATTTCAGAAAATATTGAAGTCATTCGTCATGAAGTGACACGTGACGAAGCGCGTAAAATGTTTGAAGAAATTAATGACCCATATAAAATTGAATTGTTAGAGGCGATCCCTGAAGATGAAACGGTAACAGTTTACGTGCAAGGTGACTTCTTCGACTTATGTCGTGGTGTCCACGTTCCATCAACAGGTAAATTGAAAGAATTCAAATTGTTGAGCTTAGCTGGGGCATACTGGCGTGGCGATTCAAATAATAAAATGTTACAACGTGTTTACGGTACAGCGTTCTTCAAAAAAGATGAATTGAAAAAACATCTTAAAATGTTGGAAGAAGCGCGTGAACGTGACCATCGTAAAATCGGTCGTGAACTTAATTTATTTATGAACTCACAAAAAGTAGGACAAGGTTTACCGTTATGGTTACCGAAAGGTGCGACAATCCGTCGCACGATCGAACGTTACATCGTCGATATCGAAGAAAAACTCGGCTACCAACACGTTTACACACCAGTGCTCGGTTCAAAAGATTTATATGAAACGTCAGGTCACTGGGGTCATTATCAAGACGGAATGTTCCCACCGATGGAAATGGATAACGAAACACTCGTTCTTCGTCCGATGAACTGTCCACACCATATGATGGTTTATAAAAATGGTATTCACTCATACCGTAACTTACCAGTGCGTATCGCAGAACTCGGTACGATGCACCGTTACGAAATGTCTGGAGCATTATCAGGACTTCAACGTGTTCGTGGTATGACTTTAAATGACGCGCACATTTTCGTCCGTCCAGACCAAATTAAAGCAGAATTCAAACGTGTCGTTGAATTAATTTTAGCAGTATACGAAGACTTCAACATTACAGACTATTCATTCCGATTATCATACCGTGACCCAGCAGATACAGAAAAATATTTCGATGACGATGCGATGTGGGAACGCGCACAAAAATTATTGAAAGAAGCGATGGATGAATTAGAACTCGATTATGTAGAAGCAGAAGGAGAAGCGGCGTTTTACGGACCGAAATTAGACGTACAAGTACGTACGGCAATCGGTATGGAAGAGACACTCTCAACAGTTCAACTCGACTTCTTACAACCGGAACGCTTCGATTTAACATATGTCGGAGAAGACGGAAAACAACACCGTCCAGTCGTTATTCACCGTGGGGTTGTCTCAACGATGGAACGTTTCGTCGCTTATTTAATTGAAGAATATAAAGGAGCATTCCCAACGTGGCTCGCTCCAGTACAAGTTGAAATCATTCCAGTTTCAAACGATGTTCACTACAAATACGCTGAATTCGTTCGCGATGAACTCGTCAAACGCGGAATTCGTGTTGAAATTGATGATCGCGAAGAAAAAATGGGATATAAAATCCGTGAAGCGCAAGTGCAAAAAATTCCGTACACACTCGTTCTCGGAGATCGTGAAATGCAAACAGGTGACGTCAACGTACGTAAATACGGAGAGAAACAATCTGAAACGATGTCTGTCTCTCAATTCGTCGCAAACATCATTCGCGAAGTGATGCACGCATCAGAGCGTCACGACTTAGAATTAGATAAATAATAGAAAGAATGCTTCCATTTCGAAAGAGTGGAAGCATTTTTTAAATAATGTTTGACAGTGTGAAAGAACGGTGGTATAGTTATAAAGGTTAAGAAATTAACTGAATACAGTTTGTGGTACAAGTAGGAGCTACCCGCTTCTCACCTGTCTGACGTCTATTCTGTCGGCTGGTTTGACACATAAATGTTCGCATAGTTCACTATGCATGCATATACGCGGGTAGACAAATAAAGTTTGTCTACTTTTTTTATTTGCTTTAACGACCCAAACCATGTATTCGCGAGACAATATTCGGAGGTGGATTACGATTAGCAAAGACATGTATGTCAATGAAGGCATTCGCGCAAGAGAAGTTCGTTTAATCGATCACAACGGGGAACAGCTCGGGATTAAATCGAAAAACGAAGCACTCGACATTGCAGCAAATGCAAACTTAGATCTCGTTCTCGTCGCTCCTCAAGCGAAACCCCCAGTAGCTCGTGTCATGGACTATGGAAAGTTCAAGTTCGAACAACAAAAGAAAGAACGAGAATTACGTCGAAATCAAAAAGTCATTAACGTGAAAGAGGTACGCCTCAGCCCGTCAATCGATGAACACGATTTCCAGACGAAACTTCGCAACGGACGTAAGTTTTTAGAAGCTGGCGACAAAGTGAAAGCTTCAATTCGATTCCGTGGTCGTGCTATTACGCATAAAGAACTCGGTCAAGAAGTGTTAGAACGCTTCGCTGAGGAATGTAAAGATATCTCGACAGTAGAAGTAAAACCTAAGATGGAAGGTCGCAGCATGTTCCTCATGCTTGGCCCAGTCAACGAAAAGAAATAAGAAACAAAAGAAATTTTAGTAGGAGGAATCACCATGCCTAAAATGAAAACACACCGCGGATCAGCGAAACGCTTCAAGAAGACAGCTTCAGGAAAAGTAAAACGTGGCCGCGCATACACAAGTCACTTATTCGCTAACAAATCAACGAAACAAAAACGCCACTTACGTAAGGCGTCACTCGTTTCTTCTGGTGACTACAAACGCATTCGCGAAATGATCACTTACATGTAATCATCGTTCGCATCAAACATTTACAAACACTTTATAGGAAATAGTAGGAGGTCATTATTATGCCACGCGTAAAAGCTGGAACAGTTTCACGTCAACGTCGAAACCGAGTTTTAAAATTAGCAAAAGGATACTACGGTTCAAAACATACATTATACCGCACTGCCAATGAACAGGTCATGCGTTCATTCAACTATGCTTACCGTGATCGCCGTCAGAAAAAACGTAACTTCCGTAAATTATGGATCACACGTATTAACGCGGCAGCACGTATGAACGATATTTCATACTCAAGCTTAATGCACGGTTTAAAAGTAGCGGGTGTTGAAGTTAACCGCAAAATGCTTGCTGACTTAGCAGTAAACGATGCACAAGCATTCGCACAACTTGCTGACACAGCGAAAAAAGCAATCGCAAAATAATTGATGAGAACTGTCATTATACTTATATAATGACAGTTTTTTTATGCGGAGGAACAGATGATTATTTGGATAATCTATTATATATTACTCACAATTATAGGGACGATTGCAATGCGTGTCGATAAAAGACGAGCGATTTTAGGGCAATATCGTGTATCGGAAAAGCGTCTTTTAACGATCGGTTTATTAGGCGGAGGATTTGGTATCGCTTATGGAGCTCGCCGCTATCGTCATAAAACGACACGCTTCTCTTTCATGTACGGTGCGCCGCTCATGACGTTCATACATGTGATTGTATGGAGTGTCATACTTTTTCAAGGAGGAATGATGTAAAATGGAACTGACAAAATTATTTCAAATGCAAAAAGAGTTAGATGCCTATATTCAAGAAAATCGTAAAGAACAAACAGATGTTTTTCGAGAAAAAGGTTTAGCGCTACTCGTTGAATTGGGGGAGCTTGCAAATGAAACACGTTGTTTTAAATTTTGGAGTACGAAAGGTCCGTCAGAACGAAATGTAATTTTAGAGGAATACGTCGATTCGATTCATTTTATTTTATCATTAGGAATCGAGCGTGGCTTTGCAAATGTTAAGACATGGCCTCAAAGTGATGATACAATGAGAGAGAAGAATATGACGGAAGTGTTTATTATGGCATACGAAGCGATCGTCACATTTTTAAACAATCCGACAGAAGAGAACTATCACATTATTTGGCAATGGTATGATGCACTCGCTTTCCATTTGCAATTTTCGAACGATTCAATCATTGAAGCGTACATTGCAAAAAATGAAGAAAATTATGAACGTCAAAAGCGAGGCTATTAAAGAGGAGGCTTTTTAGATGCAAGAATGGAGTCGTGAAGAATTCGGAAAACGGCTAAATGCGTTACGAGAACAACGCAATTTATCGATGTCTGCCTTTGGAGAAGCAATCGGAACTTCTGCGAGTCGAATTAAAGACTGGGAACAAGGGAAAAATGCGCCAAGCGCTGCGTGGATTGCTAAAATCTCTGATCGTTTTAACGTTTCAACGGATGAATTAATTATTGGGAAAGAAGAGAGGCGAGAAGAGTCGAGTGATGAATTTCGCATGCTAGTCCGTTTTGAACAGATGCGTGAAATGATGAACGATGGGGCTTCATCTTTACCATTTGAATATGCTGAACAAATTGCTCACTTTAATGAAAACAAAGATGTCTACCGCGGTACGAAAGGGCGTAAGCTAATGGAATTTGAGTTAATGAAACTCGTCCTTCAATTACCGAAAAAAGACGTTCACGAGTTGTATGAGCTCGCTAAAATTAAATATTCTTATGTGAAATAAAGAGCCAGACTACTCGCGCTAAGCAAGTAGTCTGTTTTTAGTTACAAACAAACGAAATATTCTGTATGATAAGAGAAAGGAGGAATGCAATATGCAAGCTTATGTACATGAAGGGGATCAATACGTATTGAAAGAAATACCGGTTGCGCAATGTGGGGATGATGAAGTGCGAGTTAGTTTACGCGCGGCTTCATTAAATCGCCGTGATTTATATATTAAAAATCGTCGCCAAGGAGAACAAACACCACTCGTCTTAGGTTCAGACGGGGCGGGAGTCATCGAAGAAGTTGGAGCGAACGTGACGAATTGGAAAGTGGGCGATGAAGTGCTCATTAATCCGTCACTTCGTTGGGATACACAAAGTGAAGCAACACCGGAAGATTATGATATTTTAGGAATGCCAGATCACGGTACATTTGCGGAACAAATCATTATTTCTGCAGAACAAATTGAACCGACATTAGCTCATTTAACGTGGGAAGAAAATGCATCCCTCGCACTCGCAGGAATGACGGGATATCGAGCGCTCGTCACGAAAGGAGAAGTGACGAAAGAAGATACCGTTTTTATTCCTGGAGGAAGTAGCGGAGTTGCGACGTATATAATTCAAATTGCAAAAGCGCTCGGAGCACGTGTTATCACATCGTCACGAGATGAAAAAAAGCGCCAGCAGCTCGAAGATTTAGGAGCAGATCTCGTATTGCAGACGAACGAAGATTGGGTGGCAGCATTACAAGATGAAACGATTACGCTCGTCATCGATAGTGTAGGGCGTGCGACATTTAATCGTTCGCTCGAAGTGTTACAACGTGGAGGATGTCTCGTCGTTTTCGGTGCGACGACAGAAGACACCGTAGAATTAGATCTTCGTACATTTTTCTACAATCAACAACGCATCATCGGGTCGACGATGGCTTGCCGAGAAGAATTGCGACAATTTTTAAGTTTAATGGCGCAACATAAATTAAAACCTGTGATCGACCGAGCTTATCCGTTAGCAGAAGCAGCTTCTGCGATGAAACGACTGGAGCAAAGTGAGCAATTTGGAAAAGTTGTGCTCGAAATGAATTAAATAATGTTAAGTGAAACATTTCATTTAGAGATGTTTCACTTTTTTACATAACAAAATAATAAATATCGATATGGAATAAAAGGAGTGAGCACAATAGATAATCGAGGACTGACAACAGAAGAAGCGTTACGAAGGTTAGCACGTCATGGAGAAAATAAATTAGTCGAAGCTAAAAAAGATTCTTTGTTTAAAAAAATAGTAGCGCAATTGTTGGATGTGTTAATGGTTATTTTATTAATCGGGGCTACTGTATCTTATCTCATTGGAGAAACGACAGATGCGATTATTATTGTCATCGTCATCGTTTTAAACGTTACGATCAGTTTAGTACAAGAATATAAAGCGGACGATGCATTAGCTGCTTTGAAAAATATGACCGTACCGAAAGCGTATGTTCGTCGAAATGGTGTTGTACAAGAAGTGGAAGCGACGACGATTGTCGTAGGAGATGTTGTTTTGTTAGAAGCGGGTCGTCTCGTACCAGCTGATTTAGAAATCATTCAGGCGAGAGATTTGATGATCGATGAATCAACACTTACGGGGGAATCCGTTCCACAGCTAAAAGAGGTAGGTCAACTTGCCGCAATGTCGACTGTTGTAACGAACGGAACAGCAGTGGGAATTGTAAAAGCAAAAGGTATGGAAACAGAAATTGGAAAGATTGCGTCCATATTGAATGAAACGGCTGATGACTTCACACCGTTGCAAAAAAGCTTAAATACGTTAGGAAAATATCTCGGTGTAGCGACGGTTGTCATTAGTCTTGTTATTTTTTCTATCGGTTTTCTTCAAGGGCGAGATGTGCGTGAGATGTTTATGCTCGCGATTAGTTTAGCCGTCGCTGCGATTCCAGAAGGTCTACCAGCTGTCGTGACGATCGTGCTCGCTTTAGGGATGCGAAAAATGGTGAAGCGGCATGTCATCATCCGCAAGCTACCAGCGGTAGAAGCGCTCGGGAGCGTCGATATCATCTGTTCGGATAAGACAGGGACATTAACGCAAAACAAAATGACCGTTCTTCGTGTGATGGCAGGAGGCGACATCTTAAGTCCAAGTGAACATGCTCCGTCATTTGATGCTTTAGCGGAAGTGTATGGGCACTGCCATCACGTCGAGCGCTCTGAAGACGAATGGATAGGCGAACCGACAGAAGTAGGACTCGTCACTTATGCGTATAAGTATGATGCAAGTTTATACAATCGTTATCCATTAATTGATGAAATTCCATTTGATTCTACACGTAAAATGATGACGACGATTCACGAGAAAAATGGTCGCTCCATCGCTTACACGAAAGGTGCGTTAGACCGTGTATTAGCGAAATGCTCGTTCATCTTAGAAGAAGGACAAGTAATTTCTTTAACGTCTGAAAAAAGAGACCGTATTCAAAGTCAGGCGAATGAAATGGCGAGTGATGCTTTACGAGTGTTAGGTGCAGCGATGAAACAAGAAGGAGATCTGCATAAAGAAGATGAGCTCATCTTTGTCGGTTTTGCCGCGATGATGGATCCTCCACGTGAAGAAGTAAAAGCTGCTCTAGAAGAAACGAAACGAGCAGGTATTCAAACAGTGATGATCACGGGAGATGATCCACATACTGCTTTTGCTATCGGACGCCAGCTCGGTTTAGTCAACTCAATGGAAGAAGTGTGGACAGGTCAAAAAATTGATGAAACCGACGTCGATACATTTGCGAAGCAAGTTCGCCACGTGCGTATATTTGCGCGAGTATCCCCGACCCATAAAGTGAAAATTGTCCAAGCGTTGCAAGCGCACGACCTCGTCGTATCGATGACAGGTGATGGTGTGAACGATGCACCGAGTTTAAAAGCAGCAGATGTTGGTGTCGCGATGGGCATTACAGGGACCGATGTTGCGAAAGGTGCATCAGATATCGTGTTGACGGATGACAATTTTTCATCAATTGTTCAAGCGGTAAAAGAAGGACGTACTATTTTTAATAACATTAAAAAAACGGTGCTCTTTTTACTTTCCTGTAATTTAGGTGAAATTATCGCACTCTTTTTCGGAATTTTACTCGGTTGGCCAACTTTACTACGTCCCGTGCATATTTTATGGGTAAATCTCGTGACGGATACATTTCCTGCTCTCGCTCTCGGCGTCGACAACGATAACCGCCACGTCATGGAGCAAAAACCACGCCGTACAGAAGAACATATTTTGCATGGGTCGCTTCATCATTTGATTTGGAATGGTTTGTTGATCGGAGGATTAACATTATTGGCATTTATACTCGGTGCTTATTATGTCGATGGAGAGTGGCTGCACGGCCAACAACTATCAGCACATGGATTAATGGTCGCACAAACGATGGCCTTTTTAACATTGAGTTTTGCGCAGCTGTTTCATGCGTTTAACGTTCGTTCCATGACGGATACGATTTTTTCAAAACAACTATGGAGCAATCGTTATTTACTTTATGCTTTTGGCTTCGGGCTCGCTTTACAAGTACTACTTGTTACAATTGGACCACTCGCTACAGTATTTCATCTTCATGCATTAACACTCGTCGAATGGTTGACTGTTTTCGGACTGAGTATTGTGCCGATAATCTTCAATGAAATGCTAAAAATGAAACGACGTCATGCACAAAATCGTGTACAATGAATGATGGAGAATGAATGAGGAGGAACGATTGTGGAAATCCAATTAAAAGAAATTGAGCGCATTGAAGATCCGACTGGGATTTTATTAGGAGCACGAGATGAAGTGCATTTCGTCGTGCGTTTTGAAGATGAGGAAGATGAGTTATATCGCGCTGATGGAATCGGTGTTCGTTTACTCATTCATGTGGAAGAGCAAACGATTTTAGCTCATTTCATTTACGAAACAGCAGATGGTGCTATTTTGGAGTATGAGCTCGACGAAGAAGAGTTGAACGCTTTATATGAGCATTATATTCAAAACAAATAAAGTGCGAAATGACTAAAAATGCTTCATAATGGAAGTGTTAAGAACGTTTCTCAATGATAATAGACATAGGAGTGTAGATATAATGAGTAAGGAAATTGTAGACGTCACGATTATCGGGGCAGGTCCAACAGGACTATTCGCGACATTTTATGCAGGAATGCGTGAAATGAGTGTCAATTTAATTGATAGTTTGCCACAGCTCGGAGGGCAATTGATTGAATTGTATCCAGATAAATATATTTATGATGTTGGAGGGTTCCCGAAAGTTTTAGCGAAAGATTTAGTTGCGAACTTAGTGGAACAAGCGCAATTTGCGAAGCCTAACATTTATTTAGAAGAAGCGGTTGAGTCTTATGAGAAAAAAGACGACCATTTCGTATTAAAAACAAATCGCGGCGAGTATTTAACACGTACAATTTTAATTACGGCTGGAATCGGAGCGTTCCAACCACGTAAGATCGGAATCGAAGAAGAAGTTCACTTCGAAGGCGAAACATTACATTATGGTATTAAAGATTTACAAGTATTCGCTGGTAAAAATGTGCTCGTTTGTGGCGGAGGAGACTCAGCAGTAGACTGGGCACTCATGTTAGAGGAAGTAGCAGAGAAAGTGACACTCGTTCACCGTCGTGAGCGCTTCACAGCACACGAGACGAGTGTAAATCAGCTAATGGAGTCTACAGTCGAAGTGAAGACATCTCGTCAAGTGAAAGCGATTAAAGGACTTGAAGGTAAAGTGGATACCGTTGTTCTCGCGAATAAAGAGGGCGAAGAAGAGCATATCGACCTCGATCACGTCGTCGTGAACTACGGAAATATTTCTTCATTAGGACCTTTAAAAGAATGGGGTCTTGAAATGGATCGTAACAGCATTCTCGTTGACCGTCACATGTCAACGAACGTAGAAGGGATTTTCGCAGCGGGCGATGTCGCTTCTTACGACGGCAAAGTGAAGCTAATCGCGGTAGGATTTGGAGAAGCACCGATTGCGATCAGCCACATTAAAACGATGGTCGATCCGAAAGCGCGTGTTCAACCGAAACATAGTACAAGTGTCTTTAAACAAGACGATGAATAAATAGCAAAAAGACGCATGGAATCAAATTTCGATTCCATGCGTCTTTTACGTTAAGCTGCTTGTTCTGCTTTTAATTGTTCGTCTAATTGTTTTAATTCGAGCATTTGTGTCACTGTAATGAATTCGTACCCTTCATCTTGTAAGTACTTCATGACAGCATCTAAACCGTCTGCAGTCGGTTGATGAATATCGTGCATTAAAATGACGGCACGATCATGAACTTGTGCTTTCGTAATCGCTAATAGTTTATCAGGATTACGGTGTTGCCAGTCTAACGTATCAACTTCCCATAAGATGACTGGTAAATCACCGAGTTGAGCTCGTACCATATCGTTTACGCCACCATATGGAGGACGGAATGTTTTTGGACCTTCACCTGTCGCTTGTTGGATTAATTCGTTCGTATGTTGTACTTCGTATTTTACTTTGTCTGCTGGTAAATTCGGTAATAATGGATGACTGTACGAATGGTTCCCGAGTTCGTGTCCACGTTCGAGCACTTCTTTCGCAAGGTCAGGTGCCATTTCTACACGGTTACCGAGCATATAAAATGTTGCAGGTGCTTTATATTTATCTAAAATGTCGAGTACCATCGGTGTCACTTTTTTATCTGGACCGTCATCAAACGTCATCGCAACATATTTTTTAGATGGGTCAAGTTGTGTTGATTGATAGTCCTCTGTCAAAATATCATTTAAATCACGGAGACGAATTGAAACAGCGTTTGCGCCTGCTTCACTCGATTTTGTGAAATGATCTTCATCGAAGTAGAAAATGATATTCTCTCCTGTGAATGCAAAGTTATCGAAATCTTTCCATGTCATAGTTTTCATTTTTTCTTCAAAATCATCGCGTAAATGTTCTTGGTACGTTTCGTCATTTTGTAAAGCGTTCGCTATCGTTTCTTGCAACGTCGCTAAATTTTCATCGTTTTGAACGAAAAGAGCTTCCATTGGGAATAACCCTTCATGTTCGTCATTTTGAAGTGCACGGAAAGCTTTTAACTGTTGGAGTTGATAAGGAGTTTTCGTGCTATTCACTTGTGTGTTTTCCAATAAGACAAATGCAGTATGGCCATCCGTACCAGGTACGACTTCTACATCAATCGTGAATTGTCCATTTGCTTCCTTGTCTTGTAATCGTGTTTCGACGACACGATCGACATATGCTTGTTTTTGTTGGTCGACAAATTGTTTCGTCGTTTTGTTTACATCATCAAAAGGTGTTTTGATATAAGTGACTGTGAATGGATAGCGGTCACTTTTGAATGTTTCTGTTGTTTTTTCAACCGTTACGCCGTCTACGTCTTCCATCGTTTCGGTCGTTGTTTCTGTCTCTAATTGCGTCACATCCACGTTTTTTTCTGCGAAAGGACCCATTTCATTCGCGTACGCATAATACGTACCAAATCCTCCACCGGCTACTAAAATGAGGATGAGAGCGAATATACCGAATACTTTACCTTTGGATTTCTTTCTTTGTGATCGATACATGTTGAACGTCTCCTTACTTCTAAAGTTTATAGTTTATATGATTTACAGTTATTTAGACGTCGAACCGTCTGAAATAGTTTGCAAAAAAGAAAAACTTTCCCTCGCGCAATCTTTACCCGACTATGGAAAAATAAAACAAACTAGTGTTTCAACCTTTTTTCATAATTCGAATTATGGTACAATGTCCTTCATTAGTATAATCGAAAAGAGATAACTAATTAAATGAAAGCTATTATAAAAGAGAAAGTAGGTTGTATCGATGGATAAGCAATATCGCGTTTTGCTTTTTTATAAATACACAAAAGTAGAAGACCCAGTAGAGTTTGCAGACAAACATTTGGCATTTTGTAAAGAAATCGGTTTAAAAGGCCGTATTTTAGTCGGAAAAGAAGGAATTAACGGAACGTGTTCAGGAACGATTGAACAGACGGATGCTTATATGGAAGAACTCCGAAAAGATCCACGTTTCGCAGACACTGTTTTCAAAATGGATTATGAGGATGGTCACGCATTTAAAAAAATGCACGTACGTCCACGTGAACAAATCGTTAACTTAAGTTTAGAAGACGATATTAACCCGAATGAATTAACAGGTCGTTACCTCGAGCCGACTGAATTTTATGCGAAAATGCAAGAAGAAAATACAGTCATTATCGATGCTCGTAACGATTATGAATATGACGTCGGCCATTTCCGTGGAGCGGTTCGTCCAGACATTCGCACATTCCGCGAATTGCCACAGTGGATTAAAGAAAACCGTGAAATTTTTGAAGGGAAGCAAGTTCTTGCTTACTGTACAGGTGGTATTCGTTGTGAGAAGTTCACAGGATGGATGCTTCGTGAAGGATTTGACAATGTGAACCACTTACACGGCGGAATCGTCACTTACGGAAAAGACCCAGAAGTTCAAGGGCAACTATGGGACGGGCAATGTTACGTATTCGATGAGCGTCTCGTCGTTCCAGTAAACCGTGTGAACCCGACAATCGTCGGAAAAGATCATTACGACGGTACACCGTGTGAGCGTTACGTAAACTGTGCGAACCCAGAATGTAACGAACAAATTTTATGTTCAGAAGAAAACGAACATCTCCACATGCGCGGTTGTACAGACGAATGTATGACACACCCACGCAACCGTTACGTTGAAGAGCATGAAATGACAGAGGAACAAATTGCAGAGCGTTTGAAGCAGTTAGAGGAACACCGTGCAGTCGTTGCAAGTTAATGTTAAAACTGTTTGAGGAATGGAACTCAAACAGTTTTTTTACGTCCAATTTGTGATAGAACGAGTACTAAATTGTGAAAACGTCATAAAAATATTGAAATCAATGTTATAATAAATGAGATTGATCATTTGGAGGATTGCATGATGGAATGGAAAAACATATACCGTGGATTGCTTATGGGAATAAGTGATTTAATCCCAGGAGTAAGTGGTGGAACGATCGCTTTTATTTTAGGAATATATGATCGTTTTTTAGAATCATTGAGTAAGTTTTTTAGTAAAGAGTGGAAGCAACAGTTACCATTTCTCGTACCTTTAGGAATCGGGATCGGGATTGCGCTTTTAGGATTTAGTCGCGTGATTGATTTTTTATTGACGAAATATGAGGCGCCGACGATGTATTTCTTCCTCGGGCTCATTATTGGTGTCATCCCATTTATCGCTAAACAAGCGAAAGTGAAAACAGACTTTACATTTGGCCATTTTATCGTGTTAATAATTGTAGCGATATTGCTCGCTTTTACAGCATTTATCGTTCCAGATACGTCTGTTATTACAAAATTAACAGTTGGAAAAGCGATCTTTTTATTTTTTGCTGGCTGGTTAGCGAGTATGGCGATGTTACTTCCAGGAATAAGTGGTTCTTTTATTTTATTATTACTTGGAGCTTATCATACGGCAACGAATGCTCTGTCGACATTAAACATTCCGATTATTATCGTTGTCGGATTAGGAGTCGTTTTAGGTTTCGTTGTGAGTAGTAAAGCGATTACTTATATTTTACACCACCACCGTGTCATGACGTTTGCTGTCATATTAGGTTTAATTATCGGCTCTGTTTTCGTCATTTATCCAGGACTTCCTGAAAGTGGAACTCCTCTCGTAATGAGTGTCGTCGCATTTGTGACAGGTTTAATTGTAGCGAACATATTTAATGAAGTAGGCGAAATGGAAGAGCAAAAGGAGGCGCTATAACTTGAGTTTTATGTTTAGAAAAAAACAAGTGAACGACGAAAGAACGACAGATGAATTAATTCAAAATGAGCTTCAAAATGTTTGGATTCGTCTCCCTGACCCAACACTGCAAAAGCAACTGCAACTCGTTCATTTAACCGAACGAGATTTAGCTATTTTACAACTATTGAAACCTTACTCAGACGAATTATTAAAAGTGACAGCAGAAGCTTTTTATAGTGGTCTAGAAACAATTCCTGAGTTGATCACGCTCATTCGGGAACATAGTACAGTAGAACGTTTAAAAGGAACATTGCATGCTCATTTAAGTGAAATTTTCAAAGGGAAAATTGATGACGCTTATTTTCAACAAAGAATTCGTATTGCAAAAACGCATGTGCGTATCCAGCTAGAGACGAAATGGTATATCGGTTCGTTTGCCAGCTTATTTGAAGAGTTCGTCAACTTCGTACATCAATTAGAAATGCCAGAACGAGTGAAAACAGATGTCATTATCGCATTCAATAAAGTGTTGAACTTCGAACAGCAGCTCGTAACGGAAGCATATGATGAAGAAATTTTAAAATTACGAGAAAAAGATTTAGAAGAAAAAGAAATGATCAAACAGACGATTCTTGGTACGGTGGAAGAATTAGCTGCGATCAGTCAAGAAACGAGTTCTGCGATCGAACAACTCGCTCATCAAGCAGCGACGATTAAAAGCTTTACAGAGAAGAACTTTGAACTCGTCGTCGACACGGAGGAAAGTTCAGTGAGCGGTAATCAGTTAATGACGAAGCAAACAGAAGAGATGAGTGTGACGACAAATCAAATGGATGAGCTAACGAAGAAGATGGAAGAGTTGAGAGAGTCTTCGGATCAAATTCGTTCAATCGTCAGTCTTGTCACATCGATTGCGGACCAAACGAACTTACTTGCATTGAACGCAGCGATCGAAGCGGCACGCGCAGGAGATCATGGTGCAGGTTTCGCAGTCGTTGCAAGTGAAGTCCAAAAGTTATCGGAAGAAACGAAAAAAGCGATCGGTAATGTGACAGGTCTCATTCAAGATATGGACAGTCGTACAGAAGAGATGAAGCGTTCGATTGATGCGATGTATAAATTAATTCACACGAGCGCAAATAATTCTAAACAAGTGTCAGGTGTCTTTAGTGAGATTGTTCATTCTATGACAGGTATTAAAGAACAGAGCGAACAGTCGAATGAAGAAATTGCGACAATCTCGAACATTTTAAATGAATTGACGAGCGCTGTCGACATGTTAGCGAAATCATCAGATGGTCTCATTCAGTCAGTGGAATATATGTAAAGAAAAACGCAAAACGATGGCGGTCGTTTTGCGTTTTTTTGTCTTATTTACGTTCTTCTTTGAATGCATCTTCTACTGTTAAATTCATCGCTTTCGCAACACCTTCACCGTAAGCAGGATCTGCATGGTGACAGTTGCGGATGTGACGATACTTAATGAAATCTGGTGCATCGCCCATATTGCGAGCCGTATTGCCGAAGAGTGCTTCTTTTTGCTCATCGTTCATTAAGTTGAACAATTTACCTGGTTGTGTGTAGTAATCATCGTCATCTTCACGGAAATCGTAAATGTCCGCATCGCCATCTAAGCGAAGTGCTGGATCTTTGTAAGACGGTTGATCTTGCCATTCACCGTAACTATTCGGTTGATATGTTTTCGTTGCACCTAAATTGCCATCTGTTCGCATCGCACCGTCGCGGTGGTAGCTATGGAATGGACATTGTGGCGCGTTGACAGGAATTTGGTGATGGTTCACACCGAGACGGTAACGTTGTGCATCGCCGTAAGAGAAGAGGCGTGCTTGTAACATTTTGTCAGGTGAGAAGCTAATTCCTGGTACAACAGCCGCTGGTGTAAAGGCTGCTTGTTCTACTTCAGCGAAGTTATTGTCCGGGTTACGGTTTAATTCAAATTCTCCCACTTCAATTAAAGGGAAGTCTCCTTTATACCATACTTTTGTTAAATCGAATGGATTGTAAGGATGGTTGCGTGCTTGCTCTTCCGTCATCACTTGAATGTACATTTTCCATTTCGGGAAATTGCCTTCTTCAATTGAATCATATAAGTCACGAATATGAGTTTCGCGGTCATGACCTACTTTTTCAGCTGCTTCAGCATCTGATAAGTTTTCAATCCCTTGTTGTGTATGGAAGTGGAATTTCACCCAGTGACGTACACCTTCTGCATTGATAAAGCTATATGTGTGGCTACCGAAACCGTGCATATGACGGAATGATTTCGGAATACCGCGATCGCTCATCGTAATCGTAATTTGGTGGAGTGCTTCAGGTAAGCTCGTCCAAAAATCCCAGTTGTTCGTCGCGCTACGTAAACCTGTACGTGGATCACGTTTAATCGCGTGGTTTAAGTCAGGGAAATGCATCGCATCGCGGAAGAAGAATACAGGTGTGTTGTTACCGACTAAATCCCAGTTTCCTTCTTCCGTATAAAACTTCATCGCAAATCCGCGAATGTCACGTTCAGCATCTGCTGCACCACGTTCACCTGCAACCGTTGAGAAACGAGCGAACATCGGTGTTTCTTTTCCGACTTCAGAGAAGATTGCCGCTTTCGTATATTGTGTAATATCGTTTGTGACGCGGAACGTACCGTATGCACCGCCACCTTTTGCGTGCATACGACGCTCAGGAATAACTTCACGATGGAAGTGAGCTAATTTTTCAATGAGCCAAACATCTTGTAAAAGTACCGGTCCACGTGGGCCTGCTGTCATTGAGTTTTCATTGTCTACTACTGGAGCACCTGCTGCTGTCGTTAATTGTTGTTGAGAATCTTTTTCTTTATTTCTCATTTAAAATCCCTCCCGAATATGATTTGGTTCGCACCATTCGATTACATCATAGCAATTTCTTTTTCATTTCACAAGTATTTTGTTTAGAATAATTATAAAAAGATATAAATTCTAATGTAAGGAAAATAGATGGAAAATATATTTTCTATAATCTCTACTTTTTATTACCTTCTACACCAAAGATTAAACTTCATCGAGTAGGGTAAAGTATGGCAGACTGTTGAACTGTGTCTGATTTATTACAAGAATAGGTGTGAAAGGGCTTTCGTTCGTCAGTTTGTAACAGTATGGAAACAGTTTGTTCACGAAAGAAAAACAATAATCTTATACAATAGAAGTATGGTGAACAGCAACATCGAAATCGGAAAAAATTTAAAATCACCGAGAGGAGTGTTTTACAATGATGGAAGAAGTGATGTTAGCAAGGATTCAATTTGCTTCGACGACACTATTCCACTTCATCTTCGTTCCGCTATCAATCGGACTCGCATTCATTATTGCGATCATGCAAACGATGTATGTTGTGAAAAAGAAAGACATTTATTTAAAGATGACGAAGTTCTGGATGATATTCTTCCTTATTAACTTCGCAGTCGGAGTTGTTACAGGGATTATTCAGGAATTCCAATTTGGGATGAACTGGTCCGAATATTCACGTTTCGTAGGGGACATCTTTGGAGCGCCTTTAGCAATTGAAGCGTTACTTGCGTTCTTCTTAGAGTCAACATTTATCGGAATTTGGATTTTCGGTTGGAACAAAGTATCAAAACGCGTCCATTTATTTTCTATATGGATGGTATCGTTCGGTACAGCCCTTTCAGCATTTTGGATTTTAGCAGCGAACTCATTTATGCAAAACCCAGTCGGTTACGTTTTACAAAATGGTCGAGCAGAGATGAATGACATCGCAGCCATATTATTGAACGAAAAATTATGGGTCGCATTCCCGCATACGATTTTTGCGAGTTTTGCGACAGGAGCATTCTTTATCGCAGGTGTTAGTGCGTGGTATATGATGAAAGGTCGTCATCAAGAGCTCGCGCGTCACTCGATGAACATTTCATTAGTGATTGGGATGATTGCAGCACTGGCGATCGCTTTAACAGGTCACTCACAAGCCCAGTATTTAATGCACGCACAGCCGATGAAAATGGCAGCGGCAGAAGGACTTTGGGAAGATAGTGGAGACCCAGCAGCGTGGACATTGTATGCAAGCATCGACACGGAAAATAAAGAAAGTACGAATCGTATTGACATTCCTTATTTACTCAGTTATTTAGCGTATAATAAATTTACGGGTAAAGTAGAAGGGATGAACACATTACAAGATAAAATGGTTCAACAGCACGGGGAAGGCAATTACATCCCACCTGTTAAAACTGTTTTCTGGAGTTTCCGTATTATGGCGGGAACAGGCGGTGTGTTAATTTTAGTGGCAGCATTAGGGTTATGGTATAACTTCCGTGAAACATTAGCACAGAAAACATGGTTCTTAAAATTGCTCGTCATTTCAATCTTTATCCCTTACATTTCAAACTCATTCGGTTGGATCATGTCTGAAATCGGACGTCAACCATGGGTCGTAAATGGTTTAATGGAAACAGCAACAGCCGTATCACCGAACGTTTCGGCAGGGCAAATTTTATTCTCCCTCATTGCGTTCTCAACAATTTACACAATTTTAGGAATTGTGATGGTCGTATTATTCGTGAAAGTAATTAAGCGTGGACCAGAGAAGCCGAAAGAAGTAGACGTTTCAGCGACAGATCCATTTGAGACAGGAGGCGCGGAACATGGCATTAAGTGAGTTATGGTTCATTTTAGTTGGTGTGTTGTTTATCGGGTTCTTCTTTTTAGAAGGATTTGACTTTGGTGTTGGTATGAGTACTCAGTTTTTAGCGAAAGATGAAACGGAACGACGAGTATTAATTCGTACGATCGGTCCTGTATGGGATGCGAACGAAGTATGGTTAATTACAGCAGGGGGAGCAATGTTTGCGGCATTTCCTCACTGGTATGCATCGGTCTTTAGTGGGTACTATATGGCATTCGTCCTTTTATTACTCGCGCTCATCGTCCGTGGTGTATCGTTTGAGTTCCGTGAAAAAGGGGACACACAAAAATGGCGTTACACATGGGACTGGGCTCTATTTACAGGCAGTATTTTACCACCGTTTCTATTTGGGGTATTCTTTACAAGTTTAGTTCAAGGATTACCACTCGGTGAAGGGATGCATGTCAATGCGAACTTCTTCGGGGATATCGTGAATGTGACGTCTGTCATCGGCGGAATTTTATTCGTCTTGCTTTCGTACTTGCATGGGCTATTCTTTATCGGCTTGAAAACAGAAGACGATATTCGTGCACGTGCATTCGGACAAGCGAAAAAAACCTTCATCGCCACACTCGTCGTTTTAATTGCCTATGCAGCGATGTTCTTAACATCAGACAGTGGGATTATGGCGGGTGGTAACGCACCATTCACGTACGTTATCATTGCAGCGATTGTCACATTATTGCTTGCCTTCCCATTCATGATGAAACAACGTGAAGGCTGGGCGTTCATTATGACAGGTTTAACATTTATTTTAATAACAGCGAGTTATTTTGTCGGATTATTCCCGAACGTGCTCGTCAGCTCGATTGATCCAATCTACAATTTAAGCATTCATGATGCAGCTTCAGGAGATTACTCATTAAAGTTAATGACATATGTTGCAGCGACGATGGTTCCGATCGTGCTTGCTTACACAGCGTGGACGTACTACATTTTTCGTCAACGCATCACTCGTAAAAAAGTGGAACAGGCGGAACATTAATGGACAAACACTTACTTCAATATGAAGGAAGTAAAAAAATAATGGCGATCGTCGGGTTACTTACTGTAGCCCAGGCGGTCGCAATTATTACCCAAGCAATATATTTGGCAAAAGCGATTACACAAATGTTCCACGGTGAACCATTCAGAGTTTACATGGAGTCATTTGTGCTATTTTTCGTTGCGCATCTTTTTCGCCAAGCATTGCAGTGGGCAAAAGAGCGGATTTCGTATCGCTTCGCCATTCGCGTAAGTGAATATGAGCGTGGACGACTAATTGAAAAAACATTTGAAATTGGTCCGGATATAATCGGAACGCACGGCTCAGGAAATCTCATTACGCTCGCATTGGAAGGAGTTCCGAAATATCGGAAATATGTGGAGCTCTTCATTCCACGTTTTTTATCAATGGCACTTATTCCGATGATTTTAGTTATTTTCATTTTGACGACAGATCTTTTAAGCGGTGTTACATTAATTATCGTCATGCCGATTTTAATCGTCTTTTTAATTTTAATTGGTCTCGTATCACAGAAGAAAGTCGATGAACAAATGGAATCGTACCGTCTGCTCTCTCGTCATTTCGTCGATTCGTTGCGCGGACTCGTCACATTGAAGTTTCTCGGGCGCAGTCGTGCGCATGAAGGGGCGATCGCGACAGTGAGCAATAAATATCGAATTGCGACGAATCGAGCGTTAAAGTATGCGTTCGTGTCGTCATTCGCACTCGATTTCTTTTCAAGCTTATCGGTCGCATTAATTGCGGTAGAACTCGGAATGAAATTAATTAACGGAACGATTTTATTAGAACCTGCTTTGCTCGTGCTCATTTTAGCGCCAGATTATTTCCTACCTGTCCGTGAACTCGGAAACGATTTCCATGCGACGACAGACGGGAAAGATGCAGGGGAAGAAATACGAAAAGTACTCGCGATGAAAGCGCCAGAAAAAAGTACGGAGCCGATGCGCATTGAGGAAGAAGGCACATTTGCATTTCAAGGGGTGTCGAAATATGGAGACGAAGGACAATTGTTATTGAATGACCTTCACTTTACAGTCGGACATCAAGATAAAATAGGCATTGTCGGTTTATCGGGTTCTGGAAAGTCGACATTGATTCGATTACTTGCAGGATTTACGACGTTTGAAGAAGGGCACGTTCAAATTAATGAACAATCTTTCTCCACATTAAATAATGCGAATTGGCATGAACGACTCGCTTACATTCCGCAACATCCGACAATTTTTAGCGCTTCTGTTTTAGATAATTTACGATTTTATGAACCAGATGCACCGTTTGAACAAGTCGTTAAAGCGGCAAAGACGGTCGGCTTATACGAATTGATTCAAAGTTTCCCGAATCAGTTTGAAGAGAAAATCGGACAAGGGGGACGTGCGTTAAGTGGTGGAGAAGAGCAAAGAATTGCGTTAGCACGTACACTTTTACGTCAAAGTGACATCATGTTGTTTGACGAACCGACTGCGCATTTAGATATTGAAACAGAACATGATATTAAAGAGATTATCGTGCCATTACTTGAAAATCATCTCGTCTTTTTTGCGACACATCGCATGCATTGGATGAAAAATATGGATCGTATTCTCGTGTTAGACCACGGAGAACTCGTTCAATTTGGCACGTATGAACAATTGTCACAAGTAGAAGGTAAGTTTCGCGAGATGCTCGTAGCGTCTCAGAAAGGAGGAGCGGCATGAATTATACGAAACGCTACATTTTACCGTACGTTCGAAAGTATAAAGCAGCGATGGGCTGGACGATCTTTTTCGGTTTCCTCGCTTTATTGTCTGCCGCTCTTTTAACTTTTACTTCAGGATATTTAATATCGCGAACGAGCGAGCGTCCGGAAACAATTTTACTCGTTTATATTCCGATTGTCATGGTGCGAACATTCGGGATTTCACGTTCTGTCTTTCGCTACGTTGAACGACTACTCGGACATAATGCTGTTTTGAAAATACTCGCCGATATGCGTGTGAAATTGTATCGCGCGTTAGAACCACAAGCGTTGTTTATTCGAGAGCGCTTTAAAACAGGGGACCTTCTCGGCACGCTAGCCGATGATATTGAACATTTACAAGATGTGTACATTCGAACAATTTTCCCGACATTGATCGGGCTCATGATGTTCGTCTTTGCGGTCGGATCTTTATTAACGATTGATCCGTTATTTGCATTATTTATGTTTATTGCTATGGGGGTTGTCGCATTCGGTTATCCGCTCATTTCGCTTTACTTATTTAAAAAGCATCAAACACGTGCGAAAACATTGCACGGGCAATTGTATGACACATTGACAGACGCTTTATTTGGAATTTCTGATTGGATCATTAGCGGTCGTAAAAAGCAATTTGTCGATGGATTTTTAACAGATGCAGCAAATAGTGTCAATGCGGAGCGGAAATTGGATGAATGGAATCAGACGCGTACGATGCAATTGCAAATTTTTACAGGAGTACTCGTCATCATCGTCGGTTTTTGGGCAGGAAATGCTGCAGCTGATGGGTTAATCGCACCGACGTATATCGCGGCATTTACATTAGCGATCATGCCGATTATGGAAGCGATTATCCCAATCTCTCACGCTGTTGAACGTATTCCTGTGTACGAACAGTCTTTACAACGAATTGAAAAAATTGAAGAGACGATGGTTGAACCTGTACCGTCACAAATCGATGTTTCCTCGATTGAACGACCTGTCATTTCCTTTGAAGACGTCACTTTTCTTTATCCGGGAAGTGAACGTCCAGCTGTCGAACAGATTGATTTAACGATTCAACACGGTGAAAAAGTAGCAATATTAGGAAAGAGTGGAGCGGGAAAATCTACATTACTACAACTATTACTCGGTCAACTTGTCCCGACATCAGGTGCTGTTCGAATCGATCAATACGAAGCGCATCAGTTCGGAGATGACATTTTTGAAGTTGCAAGCGTCTTAAATCAAAAACCGTATTTGTTTGCGACGTCGGTGTTAAATAATATTCGTCTCGGGCGAGCAGATGCGACCGAAGAAGAAATTGAACACGTCGTCGAACATGTCGGATTGCGAACGTATTTAGCAACATTAGAAAATGGCTTGCATACGCAAATGGAAGAAAGTGGCCAACGTTTTTCAGGAGGAGAGCGTCAACGTATCGCGTTATCGCGAATTTTGTTGAAAAATGACCCGATCGTCGTACTCGATGAACCGACTGTCGGACTCGACCCTGAAACGGAACGCGACCTCGTGCATACGATGTTGGAAAACTTACAGCAACAAACGGTCATTTACATTACCCATCATTTAACTGCAATCGAACAGATGGATACGATTATTTTTATGGACGAAGGAAAAATCGATATGATTGGTAGTCATGAGCAATTGTATGAAACGAACGCTCGCTACCGTCGTCTTTACGAATTGGATCGTGCTTTATAAATAATGAGGAAGACTTACTCTTAATCCGTAGAGTGAGTCTTTTTTATTTATGCAAAACACTTTGATTTCTCGCGCATTGTATAGTAACGTACCATTGATAACTGTTTTCTATATCCACAAAATATTCACAAAAACTTCATCGACGAGTGATAAAAAGGTGTGAAGGGGAAGTGAGTTATGAAGAAAATTTTAGTCTATATGACGTTTTTTATCGTCTTATTTTATGAAGAATCCGCTTCAGCAGCGGAAACATTACTTCAGCCGATGATTGATGCGACAGCACCTTATGATACGATTACGTTACAAGAAGGGACGTATTACGGGCCTGCTGTAATCCCTCATCCTTTAACGATTGAAGGAGAAGGCGACGTCATCATTCAAGGAAATTTTGAAGGCGATGTGCTGACGATTGAATCGGATCGTGTCCATATTAAAAATGTGACAATTCGGCAATCCGGTCAACAGTTAGAAGATGCCGGTATTCTCGTGCAACATGCGAATGAAGTATCGGTTGATCACGTTCAATTAGAAGATGTACAGCGTGGCATTTTTATTCGTGGTGGTTTCGGCCATACGTTAAGTAACAATAAGATTACAAGTTTCCCCGTCCATTATTCCAAACGTGGAAATGGGATTCATTTATTGAATACGAAGCGAGCGCTCGTTACGCACAATACAATAGACGCTGTACAAGATGGTGTCTATGTCGATGAAGCGTTCGATACGGCGATTGAACATAATCGAGTCGAACATTCTCGCTACGGCATTCATTTCATGTTTTCATCAAATGCAGACGCACATCACAATACGCTCACTGAAAATGTGAATGGTGTCATGGCGATGAATTCAAACGATATTCAATTAATCAATAATGCGCTGACGCATCAATTAACGTACCGTGGTTATGGTATTTTAATTTACGATATGGAATCGATGCGGATTGAACACAATACGATTTCAAACAATCATAACGGAATCGACATTCAAAGCTCGCGTGGCATTGAAGTCGTCGACAATACGATTGCGGGAAATTACGTCGGTCTCAGTTCAAAAGGAAAAAATGAATCGATTCAAATTACTGAAAATGACTGGCTTGCGAATATCGTACAGACGAAATTGAGTGGAGAAGCGGTTCAATTAGAACGCAATTATTGGGATGATTATAAAGGATTTGACCTAACTGGAAATGGTATCGGACAATTGCCGTACGAAACGAATTCGACAACGACCGATTGGATGGTGAAACATCCACATTTGCAGTTTTACTTTGAAAGTCCAGCATTTAATTTATGGAATACTGTCGAGCGCATGTTTAATCGCGGGCAAGTTGTGACGGATGAACAACCGCTCGTTAGAAGAAAGGGAGAGCAATGATGAAAAAATATGTAGGCTTACTTTTTTTAAGTTTGTTATTCGTATTAGGAGCGTGTTCTGGAGAAGTGTCGACGGAACCTGTCGATATTAATCCCGATATTGATGTATGCGATATTTGTAATATGAGCATTACCGTAATCCCGTTTGCGACAGAAGCGATCATGCCAGATGGTACGGTTGAAAAATTTGACGATGTCGGTTGCATGGTAGACTTCTTAAATGAAACGGAAGAAGAGCCGCTTCAAATGTATGTGAAAGATAATGAAAAAGATGAATGGATTGCGGCGGAAGATGCTTTATACATTTTAAATGAAGATTACTGGACACCGATGATGTACGGAGTCGTTTCTTTCCAAGAAGAAGCACAATTGCTCGCTTACATGGAAGAGAACGGTGAAGGAGAACGACTGACATTCGATGAAGTAGTTGCACATTTCACAGAAGCGCATAGCGGAGGACATGCTCATTGAGCGCAAGTTGGATGATCGCACGTTATGAAATGAAACGTGCGTTTCGCAGTCGTTGGCTCCTCCTCTTATCTTTATTATTCGTTTCTCTCGCATTCATTTCAATTTTTATGACGAATGCGACGAGTACATCACAATATGATGGATTTACAAGACAGATGGCTTCTTTATTAAACGTCTCTTTATTTATTTTGCCACTTATGACGATTTTAATCGGAAGTATGCTCGTAGCGGGAGAGAAGGAAGATGGACAGTTACTTCTTTATCGCACGTATCCGATTTCGCCGACAGCGCTCGTCATTGGCAAATGGCTCGGACTATTTTTACCACTGGCGGTCATGCTGACGCTCGGGTACGGAATCGCTTTGCTCGTTTTATCATTTTTAATGCCCGTACGGTTAGGGTTAGCCGTCGCCTTTTATTTGATCGCTCTATTGCTAATCACTTTATTTTTATCGTTTAGTTTATGGGTCGGTTATCGAGTGAAAAGTCGACTGCATGCGATCGGGGTTAGTTTATTCAGTTGGGCATTTTTCGTTTTATTTTATGAGTTTCTCATTATCGCCCTTACATTTGTACTGCCAGCGACTCAAATTGTGACAGTATTAACGGTCTCGGTCTTTTTCAATCCTGTTGAAATTGTAAGAGTTGGCGCTATTTTAGCGTTAGAAAGCGGCACATTTTTCGGGCCTTCGATGTACGACTTTACGATTTGGGCGACATCTTTATTCGGTATTGTCGCTTTCATCATCGCAAGTCTTGCTTGGATCATCATTCCGTTAATCGGCTCGATTCGTCTCGTGAAGAAAGGAAATCATTTATGATTACGATTGAACAAGTTTCCAAAACGTATGGAAAAAAAGAAGCGTTATCTCCATTATCGCTAACTATTCCAGCCGGAGAGTGTGTAGCATTATGTGGAGGTAATGGCGCAGGGAAAAGTACGTTATTAAAAGCATTGACGACGATTCATGCGCCGACAACAGGAACGATTCATTTAAATGGTTATGCAGTAGAAGAAGCGACGTACAAACGGCAGTTTACGTACATGCCAGACGATTTAATCTTTCCATCAGAACTGACGGCAGAAGAAAATATAACGATGATGGCGAATATGCAAGGGGCTTCTGTATCGCGTGTAGAGGAAGTGCTCGATATCGTCGGTTTACAAGAAGTGAAAGCTCAAAAAGTGAAAACCTTTTCGAAAGGGATGCATCAACGACTCGCATTTGCTCAAAGTTTATTAAGTGACGCTCCTATTTTAATTTTAGACGAGCCGACGAACGGATTAGATCCGTATTGGGTAGCTGAAATGCAAAAGGTGATTATGGAAGAGCATGCGAAAGGCCGAACGATTTTATTTACGACGCATTTACTTCCAATCGTTGAAAAAATAGCCGACCGCCTCGTCTTTTTACGAGAAGGACAACTATTTATCGATGAGCCGGTCGCTCCTTTACTTGAGCAGTACTCTTCATTAGACGATTATTTATTCGAACAATATAAAAAAGAGAGAAGCTGACGACATTTGTCAACTTCTCTCTTTTCGTATCGATTAATGGTTTTTATGTTCGTCTTCATCTTCCATGTCATGATCACCGTGGTCCATATCGTGGTCTCCGTGATCGCCATGGTCATGTCCGCCGCCCATTTCTTTTTTCTTAGCAGCACGAGCGAAAGCAACTTCTTTAATTTCATCGACTGATGATTTTTTAGCGTCTGTTGCTGATTCTAAAAACTTATTGAAACCTTCTTCGTTATTGAAAAATGCGTTACCGTATTTCATCGGTGTTGCGATATCCGCATGTGCGATGTGCGCATCTTCTAAAGCAACCCATTCTTTCGTATCGAAATCACGTACGAGACGTTCTGTTAATTTCACATCTTCGTTATCATTTTCGAAATTCACGAGGCAACCTGCGTCGTCAAAGAATAAAACTTCTCCGTCAGCAGTTGTTGCTTGAGCTGAGAATTGTCCCATCTCTTCATTTTCCATATATACTTTCATATTACAATATGCACATTCTGTATGCTCATCTGGTTCAGCGTGAACGTGATCAGCATGCTCGTCTGTTGCATCTACATCTTCAACCTCAGCTTGTGCATTTTCTTTCGGTTTTTCTTCCCCTTCATTTGAACACGCTGCTAAAGCGAACATTGCAACGAGTAAAAATAACCATTTTTTCATTGTATATTGCCTCCCTTTTATTTTCGAAACTATCGCTAAGTATAGAGAGAGGTTGTGAACAATATGTGATGCTTTTCAAGAAAGTGAAAAAAGATTAAAAAGTGAGTGAGTATAGTTTTTTTGTCGTTTGTGTCAACTTTTCCTTTAATACACCCTCGGGTATATGAAGTAATTCGCTCATTTTCTTCACAGTTAAGTTTAAAAAAGTACCATCATTATCCCGTTCTGTGAATGGTCCTTCTAAAGGGTAAGGAGCATCTGATTCAATCATCATTTGATCAAGGGGCACTTTCTTTACTAAATGTTGTGTCCGCTCTTTATACATAATGTCAGGTGTGATGGAAATGTAATACCCATTTTGCAAAAGTCGTTCTGTTGCGTTAGTTGGTCCTTTAAACCAATGGAAATGGGCTTTTACGATGGAATGTTTTTCGAGTAGATCGAGAGCGTGCGGCACATCATCGTGTACGATGTGTAAGTTAAGTGGTAAATCGTAGCGTTTTGCAAGGATGATCCATTGTTCAAGCCATTCCATGTAAGGTTCGATTGGAAGAAGGGGGTTTTCGAGACGTGTGTAATAAGGTAAGCCGACTTCTCCAATCGCTTGAAAGTGTGCGATGTTTTGTTCGCTCCATTGCAAAAAGTCGGCGCATTCATTCAATGTCGGAAGCGGTTGTTCAGGATGCCAACCGACTGCTGGAATAATTTGAGTGTGTTGTTTTGAAAGATTTAACGTTCGACGTGCACTTTCCCAATCTGTTGAAACAGCGATGAAATGGGAAGTGAGCTGCTGTTGCAGTAATTGTTTCACCATATTAGTAGATAATTGATCAAAATGGATATGACTATCAATCAATCACTTCACCTCCTGGATGTAAGAAAGGTATTCCGATATAGTATCCAAGCGTTAAATAAATAATCGTTGAAACCGAAGCTCCAATTAAAACGTAAAGGAGATAGGTTTTCGTTTTCATCCCACCCATTCCTGAAATGTAACAAATGATGTGACGCATACCCGGAATGAAAAAACCGAAAAGAACGGTGATGGGACCATGTTTTTTGATCCAACCTTCCGTCGTCTGAATCGATTGATCTTTAATGCCGATCCAACGCCCGCCTTTTCTTAAAAGTGGTTTCCCAATCCATTTCCCGATATAAAAGGTGAGCAACGTTCCGATGAAAACACCGAGAATCGTAATCGGTAAGGCGATGGAGTAGTGGAGTGTACCATTTGATGTGAAGAAGCCGACAGAGGTGACGACGACTTCATCAGGCATCGGCAGCCCAAAAATGCCGAGGGCTAAAAAAGTGAAAACTGCGAAATAACCGAAGTGTAATATGAATAGTTCTAAATTTTCCAAGATGCATTCCTCATTTAGTTAAAGCCATTGTCCTACTTTTTCACCGACATGTACTGCACTTCCGACATCAACGGTCGATTCGAATGATGGTTGATGTGAAAGGAATAAGACGACGGTTGAACCGAAGGAGAAGTGGCCAAAATCTTTTCCTTTTTCTACATGTTCATTTGCACAATAAAGCTGTACACTATTGACATTCAAAGCGCCAACCTTCACAATTGCTATATTCCCATAGTTTGTATCCAATTCAGTAATAAGACGATAGTTCGTATGGAAAGGTTCGTCTCCGTAAGTAAGACCTAATTGATTGACAGGATAGGAAGTAGAGCCTAATGCATAACGATTTCTAATCGTACCATCAATAGGATGATGAAAATGGTGATAGTGTTGAGGCGATAAATAAAAAATGTAATAGTAGCCATTTTCATAAGAAGATGCGATTTTTTTTGAACCGAATACCTCATCGATCGAATATGTTTTTCCTTTAATCGTAAATCGCGTACCTTCATGTAAAGGACCCGCAGCAGTTAAATCGGCATCGACAGGGGAAACAATTGCATTGGAATGTTGATCGATTGGGCGTAAATTCATATCGATTGAACGTGTAAAGAATTCATTTAATGTCTCATATGATGCAACCGGTCGTACCATTTCGGCGTCTGTAATACTGTATATTTTTTGGAAAGGACGAATGAGCGGTTTGCTAAGGGGGGAGGATGTGAATCCTTGCAAAAAATGAGATATCTTTTCGTTACCTGTTAGTCGAACAAATGATTGAAATAATTTTTGTTTCATAAATATCATCTCCCTTAAGAAAGGGGGGAATCGTATGTTTTCGATCCGTCACCATTATTATTGTAAATTAAAAGAACAACTTGCGAATATTTTAACATTAATTAATTTGAGTTTCGGTATTTTATCTCTTATTTTCTTATTTAAGGGACATCCATCAATTGCAGTCATTTTTATTATTATTGCAGCGATGTGTGACCGTTTTGACGGGGCAGCAGCGAGACGTTTCCATACAGAATCAGATTTTGGAAAAGAGCTCGACTCATTGAGTGATCTCATTTCATTCGGAGTAGCACCTGCCTTTTTGATTTATCAATCGGTATTAGTCGATACGTTATGGCTCGGTATTGGTATGGTCATCTTCTATATTTTAGCAGGCGCGATCCGTCTTGCTCGTTACAATGTGCAAACATTTGACGGTGCATTTTACGGATTACCGATTACCGTTGCGGGTGTGTTTGTAGCGACAAGCTATTTCATTATACCTTATATGTCGGTACAATTTTATATTATTTTATTACTTGTAATGGGTCTTGCGATGGTCAGCTCATTCCGCATATCAAAAATGTAAGCTTTGCACAAAGGAGCGGACATTGCGTATACTAAAAGGAGACGTTTGGGCGTCTTCTTTTTTGTTGTGGAAGGAGTTTTTAAAAGATGAGTGAAAGAGCCCAACAAGTGTTGCAAGAAGTATTCGGTTTTGCCACTTTTCGAGAAGGACAGCGTAAAGTGATTGAAGCAATATTAAAAGGAGAATCACATATTTGTGTCATGCCGACAGGAGGCGGAAAGTCTCTCTGTTATCAAGTGCCAGCTCTCGTCTTAGAGGGAACGACGCTCGTCATTTCCCCTTTAATTTCATTGATGAAAGATCAAGTGGACGCGCTCCATCAATTAGATGTAAGAGCAGCCTATATAAATAGTACACTTGCAGATGAAGAGTATCGTAATATTTTATATTTAGCGGAGCGTGGAGAATATGATTTATTGTATATCGCTCCAGAACGATTGCAGTCAGCATCTTTTTTACGTGTATTAGAACGCATGACGATTTCTTTCATAGCGATTGATGAAGCGCATTGTATATCGGAATGGGGTCACGATTTCCGACCGAGCTATCGCAATATCCATACGATTTTCGAACATTTTGAAACGCGGCCACCTGTGCTTGCGTTAACGGCTACTGCGACACCTGAAGTGCGAGCGGATATTAGTCGCGCACTCGACGTACCTGAACAGCAATTAACATTGACAGGGTTTGCGCGAGACAATTTAACATTCGGTGTCGTCAAAGGAGTAGCGCGCGACACGTATGTGAAAAGTTACGTTCAAAAAAACGTGACGGAAGCGGGTATTATTTATACAGCGACTCGAAAAGCAGCAGACGCTTTAACAGCGATGTTAGATCGTGCGCACATCGACGTAGCGAAATATCATGGGGGCATGACGGACGAAGAGCGTGAACGAGCGCAGGAGCAATTTTTAAATGATGAAGTAGCAGTGATGGTGGCGACGAATGCATTCGGTATGGGAATCGATAAATCGAATATTCGCTACGTCATTCATTATCAAATGCCTGCGAGTATGGAAAGTTACTACCAAGAAGCGGGTCGTGCAGGACGTGACGGTCTTCCGAGTGAATGTTTATTATTGTTTTCATCTCAAGATGTGATGACGCAACGCTTCATTATCGAGCAAGGTACCGATACGGAACGGATGCCGATGGAGCTTGAGAAATTACAACAAATGATCGATTATTGTCATACGGAGCAATGTTTTCAGTCGTATATTTTAACGTATTTCGGAGAAGAAGAAGCCGATTCGTGTGGACGTTGTTACAATTGTACAGATACGCGCGAACGGATCGATGTCACAGTGGAAGCTCAAAAAGTATTAAGTTGTATCGTGCGGATGGGGCAGCGCTTCGGAAAGACGCTCGTCGCACAAGTATTAACCGGTTCACGCAATCGAAAAGTGCTCGAATTTCAATTTGAAAAACTGTCGACGTACGGTTTATTAAAAGGTCATTCGATCAAAGAAGTGACGGCCTTCATTGAATTTTTAATTGCGGAAGGTTGTATCGGCGTTGAAAACGGTCAATTTCCAATTTTATACGTGACGGAAATAGGGCGGACTGTGCTGACAGGCGAACAACAAATTTTGAAAAAAGAGACGAAACGTGTCGAACAAATTGTTGAAACAGACGAATTGTTTGAACAGTTACGCGTATTGCGCCGGACGATTGCAGATCGTGAAGAGGTACCTCCATTTGTTGTTTTCTCAGACAAAACATTAAAAGAAATGGTCCATTTACGCCCGAAAACGGATGATGAATTACTTCAAGTAAGTGGGGTCGGGCAAGTGAAACTTGAAAAATACGGTGCAGAATTTTTACAATGCATTTGTCACTATATCGAAGAAGAGGAAAAGGAGCGAGTTCGTTGACGAGTTGGTGGAAAAAGATGAAGCAAAAATGGGATGATTCTGTCGATCGACGCATTCGTGAACGAGATGAAGCGGAACTGCGCATCATTGAAAAGTACGCTTCTTATGAAACGAGCGCTTTATTGCGTATGCATGACGTTTCGACCGATAAAAAAGAACGTGAAGAAATTGTTTTTGCCGTTCAAGTACGGAGAGAACTTGGTGGCATGTAAAAGTTAATGAAACACCCGAAAAAAGAGTGAATCACTCAATTTTCGGGTGTTTTCATGTTGATATTTAAGCATTGTACATCGCGATGTCTCGTTCGTCTTCTTTTTTACGAATATTGCGTACGACGTACACGAGTCCATACACAATCGGTGTATCTAAAATAGCGACGATAAATTTGAAAATGTATTGCGATGCGATCATGATGAGCAATGCTTGTATCGGCATCGTTCCTGTAAATGCGATTAAAATAAAAATGGCCGTATCCGCAAATTGACTCACCATCGTTGACGCGTTGTTGCGTAACCATAGCTTTTTAGTACCGTGGCGTTTTTTCAAGCGGTCAAAAATGATGACATCGATATTTTGACTGACTGCATAAGCGATTAAACTCGCTAATGTGACACGAAAGCTTCCAGCAAAAATAAGCTCAAATGCTTGTTGATTTTCATAAAATGGAGCGGCCGGAAAACGTATTGCAATCCAAATGAATCCGAGCGCGAACACTTGAGCGATGAGCCCAGCAAATACGGTGCGCCGTGCATATTTCTTTCCGTATGTTTCTGTAATGACATCTAAAATTGGATACGTAAAGACGTAAATGATGACCGCTGCTGGTAAGACGACCCAATCGCCAATCGCAATTAATTTGACGGCGATGACATTTGATAACAGTAAGAGCCCGACAAAAATTCCAGTTAAATATTGTAACATAACTCGATTTATCGGTTGTCGATTGGCTCAGGGTGTAAATCGTGATAGAGCAATCGTTGTTCCGCCATTTTTTCATATTTTGTACCTGGTTTTCCGTAGTTTACGTACGGATCGATCGATAAGCCGCCACGTGGTGTAAACTTACCCCACAATTCAATGTAGCGTGGGTCTAACAATTCAATTAAATCATTGACGATAATGTTAATGACGTCTTCGTGGAAATCTCCGTGATTACGGAAACTAAATAAATAGAGCTTCAATGACTTACTTTCGACTAATTTTTTATCCGGAATAAAACTTAAATACAATGTCGCAAAATCCGGTTGATTCGTCTTCGGGCAAAGCGATGTGAACTCTGGACAATTAAACTTCACGAAGTAATCTCGCTCCGTATGCAAATTATCAATCGCTTCTAATACACTCGGTGAATATTCAAATAAATAGTCCGTATTTTCACTTCCGAGTAAAGTGACATCCGGCATTTGGCAATCTGTTCTTCCTGCCATATTGCATTCCTCCTTAAATTGTCCCTGAAGGAAAACACAAAAAACGCGCTACTATAGAAGTAGCGCGTGAAAATGCGTATTCCATAGTTTTTTATAGAGGGTCGCTATGAACCTCTCCTACTGATAGGGATATGTTATTCAGGTCATTACTTTAATATAAGAAAGACGAGTTGTCAAATCCTCGTTTCATTTTGGATCCGACATAACCGGAAACGATGAATAAAATAATACTCGTAATGATGAATCCAGTGTTGATGGAAACATTTAATGCTCCAATGATGCTAGAGCCGACGAATACGCCAATTGAGAAAAATCCGTAAAAATATCCGTACGCTTTTCCCCGAACCTGTTCCCCTGTGCTGTCGATAAGTAAGGAATTAATCGATGGGAATAAAAGGGCAAATCCCGTACCGTAAATCGCCATCGTGCTGTATAAAATCCACGTTTCTTCAAATAAGCCGAGAAGAAGCATGCTGACAGCCATAAGAGATAATCCAATTGTAAATGTAATAATTGGGCGCACACGATCAAAAATGCGATTTGTCGGTAATAAAAAAATCAAAACAGCGACGAATCCAAACGTGCTAAACAAAAAGGCGCTCATATTTGTCGAATCTCCCGGTTGGTTCACTTTTAAAGGTAGTAATAGTGCGAGTACACCTTGAGAAAACATAAGGAAAAACGCACCTGCGAAAGAACGAAGTACGAAAGGGTTTTGGAAAAGTGCTTTCACTTCACCTTCATGAATGACAGGCTTTTCTTTCTTTTTCACAATTTCTTTACGGAGCAAAATAAAGGCGATGCCCCCTAATAAAAGCATAATCGCTCCGTTAATTCCCATTACATAAGCGGGGCTTTTAATACTTGAGACAATGCCTCCGAATGCGGGTCCGATAATCGCTGCGAGACCGACAAAGGCACCAGAGATTGCAACGTTTCGCCCCCGTTTATTCTCTTCACTACGATTAGCGATAAAAGTAAATGCAGCGGGAACGATTAAACCTTCTGTAAAACCGTGTAACAAACGAACGCTAATTAATGTAATCGTATAGTCGACTGTCGTGTACAAGAAAAGCGCGACGGCAGAACTTAATAAACCGGCGACGAGAACGTAAAACGGTCCGTATTTGTCGGTTAAAAATCCACTGATCACATTTCCAAACAAGTTAGAAAACGAGTAAATTCCGACGACGAGTCCGAGGACAAATCCTGTTGCGCCTAACGCTTGTCCCATCGGGGTCATAATCGGCAATTGGGTAAATAAATCAAAAAATGAGAAAAACACAATGAAATAAATAAAAATTCGCATAAGGCACTCCTTCACAAAAAGTCCATCATCTTTTCATTGTACAACTCTAACATGAATTCAACATGGACAAAAATGAAAAGTTAGCAAAAAATAAAAAAGAACGTTAAAATAAAACAAATGGTCACAAAGGAGAGATGGAAAATGATTCAAGTAGGTATTGTCGGATATGGAAATTTAGGGCGCGGTGTCGAATACGCGATCCAAAAGACTGAAGATTTAGAACTTGTCGGTGTTTTTTCACGACGTGCACCGGAGACAGTGGAAACAGTATATGCGGAAACGAACGTATATGCATTAAATACAATTTTAGATTTTAAAGAAAAGATCGATGTCCTCGTTTTATGTGGAGGTTCGAAAGATGATTTACCGCAACAAACGCCGGAACTTGCGGAGCATTTCGCTGTTGTCGATAGCTTTGATACGCATGCGAACATTCCTGACCATTTCGCAAAAGTAGACGAAGCAGCTCAAAAAGGAAAACAAGTCGCGATCATTTCAACAGGATGGGACCCAGGTTTATTCTCATTGAACCGTATCATGATGGAAGCGATCATTCCAGACGGGAAAACGAACACTTTTTGGGGGAAAGGGTTAAGTCAAGGGCATTCGGACGCTGTTCGTCGTGTAGACGGTGTAAAAGGTGGCGTTCAATATACGATTCCATCAGAAGTCGCGATGGAAAAAGCACGTTCTGGCTCGAAAGAAGAACTGGAAACGAAAGAAAAGCACGTACGTGAATGTTACGTCGTGTTAGAAGAAGGAGCGGACGCAAAAGAAGTAGAGCAAGCGATTGTTACGATGCCGAACTATTTCGAACCGTATGACACGACTGTTCATTTCATTACAGAAGAAGAGCTCGCACGTGACCATCAAGCGATGCCACATGGTGGGTTTGTCATTCGCAGTGGACAAACAGGAGAAGGAACGAATCAGACGATGGAATTTTCTTTAAAATTAGATTCCAATCCGGAATTTACATCGAGCGTTCTCGTTGCTTATGCGCGCGCAGCAGCACGTCTCGCAAAAGAGGGAGTGGTCGGAGCACAAACGCCATTCGACGTCGCACCGAAGTACATTCATCCGAAAACGAACGAGCAATTACGTAAACAATATTTGTAATTGTTTCGTTTCTCGAAAGAATTCATTATAATGGAGAAGATGATGAATTAAAGGAGAATGTAGGATGACGAAATTAGACGCAGATTTACAAATGTTAAAAGAGTTAACGGACGCGAACGGAATTGCAGGTAACGAACGCGCTGTTCGCGAAGTGATGAAGTCGTATATCGAGCCGTACGCGGATGAGATCACATATGACGGTCTCGGGTCACTCATCGCTAAAAAAGAAGGACAAGCAGACGGACCACGCATCCTCGTTGCGGGTCACTTAGATGAAGTTGGCTTCATGGTGACACGCATCGACGACCAAGGATTTTTACGTTTCCAAACAGTTGGCGGATGGTGGAGCCAAGTGATGCTTGCGCAACGTGTAACAGTCATTACACGTGAAGGTAAAACGATCACAGGTGTCATCGGTTCAAAACCACCACATATTTTACCAGCGGCAGCACGCAATAAGCCGGCAGACATTAAAGATATGTTTATCGATGTCGGTGCAGCTTCGAAAGAAGAAGTGTTAGAGTGGGGAATTTTACCAGGAGATATGGTTGCGCCGTATTTCGAATTTACGGTGATGAACAACCCGGACTATTTATTAGCAAAAGCATGGGATAACCGTATTGGAATTGCGATTGCGATTGACGTGATGCGCAAATTAAAAGACGAAAATCACCCGAACATTTTATTCAGTGCGGGAGCGGTACAAGAAGAAGTCGGCTTACGCGGAGCGAAAACGGTGACACGTCAAGTGAAACCAGATATCGGATTTGCGGTAGACGTCGGTATCGCGGGGGACACACCTGGAATTTCACCAAATGACGCAACGAGCAAAATGGGAGAAGGCCCACAAATTATTTTATATGACGCTTCTATGGTCTCTCATCGTGGTTTACGCAATCTCGTCGTCGAAACAGCGGAAGAAAACGATATTCCATATCAATTCGATGCGATTGCAGGAGGCGGAACAGACGCTGGTTCAATTCACGTGTCAAATGAAGGAGTACCGTCATTAGCGATCACAATCGCGACGCGTTACATCCATTCAAACGCGGCGATGCTTCACCGTAAAGACTATGAAAATGCGGTCGACTTACTCGTCGCAGTCATTAAAAAACTAGACGCAGATACAGTAGCTCAAATTAAATTAAGTTAATCGATAGCGATTTTTCTCATCAGAGGAAGGTCGCTTTTTTAGGGGTAGAACGTCAATCAATTCAGAAAAATGAATACGATTGTATAAAAACATATAAAATCTTTTAATTTTAAAATAAAAATACAGTTGACTTTATATTTATACAATTGTATACTCCTTTTATACAGTTTGAAAAGAAACGGGGCTGACGACATTGACGAACGAACAACAAATGTTACAACAACTTAAAAATAGAGATATGCTTTCATTATTGGATTATACGAGTGAAGAAATTGAATTTTTATTACAGTATGCAGTTGATTTGAAAGCGAAATTACACGCAGGTGAAAAAGTAGATATTTTAAAAGGAAAGACGCTCGGTATGATTTTTGAGAAGCATTCGACGCGTACGCGTATTTCATTTGAAGTCGGAATGCAACAACTCGGTGGATACGGTATGTTTATGAATGCGCGTGATTTGCAAATTGGCCGTGGAGAATCAGTATATGATACGGGGAATGTAATGAGCGAATATTTGGACGGCATTATGATTCGTGCCAACTCACATGAAATGGTGAAAGAATTAGCAGAACATTCTTCTATACCGGTCATCAACGGGTTAACGGATATTTTCCACCCATGTCAAGCGCTTGCGGACATGTTGACGATGATTGAAATTAAAGGAAATATTAAAGGATTGAAAATTGCATATATCGGAGACGGTAATAATGTGGCGCACTCATTGATGATCGCAGCTGCTCATCTTGGATTGCATGGCGTTGTCGCTTCACCAAAAGGATATGAATTCGCAGAAGACCTCATTCCGAAAGTGCAAGCAATTGCGGAACAAAATGGTGGTTCATTCACAGTGACGAACGATCCGATTGCAGCGGCAACGGATGCGGATGCGATTTATGCAGATGTTTGGACGAGTATGGGGCAAGAAGAGGAAGCTGAGCAACGTTTGAAAGATTTTAAAGATTATCAAATTAACGATGCACTCGTCTCACATGCGAAAGACGATTACATGTTTTTACATTGTCTTCCGGCTCACCGTGAAGAAGAAGTGACGACATCGGTTATCGATGGACCGAACTCGCACATTTTCCAACAAGCTGGAAATAGACTTCACGCTCAAAAAGCAGTACTTGCAGCAGTGATGCAATAAATGATGAAGCACCTTTTTCAAAAGGCGTAACGCTATTTTGAAAAAGGTGCTTTTTTGTACAGAAAACGTTCTTTTTTTATCGAAACACGTTACAATAAAAGAAGCTCAATGATAGAAAGGAAATCGGTATGAAAGAAATTACATCGAGTCAAAATAATCTCGTCAAACAGTGGCGAAAATTAATCGATAAAAAGAAAGAGCGTGAACAGACGGGACAGTTTATCGTCGAAGGGTTTCATCTCGTAGAAGAAGCGATGAAAGAAGGATTAGCGATTCAAGTAATGATGACAGAAGATGTCATTACACCTTTTTCATTAAATGATGTCGAAACGATTTTAATTACAGAAGAAATTGCAAAACTACTCGCTGAGACGGAAACGAGTCAAATGATTTTCGCGCATTGTAAAAAGAAAGAATCAAGCTTAGACCAAGTACAAGGCAAACGCTTTTTACTCATCGACGCGGTGCAAGATCCAGGTAATGTCGGTACGATGATTCGCACAGCGGACGCTGCAGGGGTCGACGGCATTATTTTAGGGAAGGGAAGTGCGGATGCGTACAATTCAAAAACATTGCGTGCAGCACAAGGCTCGCATTTCCACGTACCGATCATTCAAATGGATTTGCAAGAAGCGGTGGAACAATTGCAAGCGCGCCGTATTCCAGTACTTGCAACAGGTTGGACGGAGCAAGCGATCAATTACCGAGAGGTCGAGACGGAGTCATTTGCCATCATCGTTGGAAATGAAGGAAGCGGCGTTGCCACACATCTGTTAGAAATGTCTGACGAAGTCATTTACATCCCGATGCCTGGCCGTGCTGAGTCATTGAATGTCGGCATTGCGACAGGAATATTGCTATTTCACTTTGCATAAGTGAAAAAAGTTGATATACTAGAGTTGATATACTAGAAACGAATGAAATAATAAATGCGTTATGAGTAGGAAGAGTACGTTACGTTCTTCATTGTGAGGGAGTTCGCATCATAGACTGGAAGTGCGAATATGAAGACTTAGCCGAAGTTCACCCTACGAGCAGCCGCCAGGACCACAAATGTGTAAAGGTGAGCCGGTTCCGAGCCGTTAATCGTTACAATGAAGTGACTGCTTATTAAAGCAGTAATTCAGGGTGGTACCGCGAACTCGTCCTCGTCCCTATATTTATAGGGGCGAGGACTTTTTATTTTTTACATAATTGAAAGGAGCAAGAGCATGGAAACAAAATTACAGCAATTAAAAGAAGAAGCGTTATTGAAAATTAAAGAAGCGCTCGACACGAAAGAATTAAATGACATTCGAGTGAAGTATCTCGGGAAAAAAGGTCCAATTACCGATTTATTAAAAGGGATGGGAAAACTTCCAGCGGAAGAACGTCCAAAAATGGGGCAATTGGTGAATGTCATTCGTGAAGAAGTGACGACATTTTTAGAAAGTAAAAAAGCAGATTTAGAAGAGCAAGCATTGAACGAACAATTAGCAAAAGAAACGATCGACGTCACATTACCAGGTCGTCCGGTCAATGTCGGCAACCATCACCCGATTACACGCGTAGCGGAAGAAATTGAAGATTTCTTCTTAAGTATGGGGTATGAAATTGCGGAAGGTCCAGAAGTAGAACGTGACTTTTACAACTTCGAAGCTTTGAACTTACCGAAAGATCACCCAGCACGCGATATGCAAGACTCATTTTACATTTCAGAAGAGACATTATTGCGTACACATACATCACCTGTTCAAGCGCGCACGATGGAGAAAAAAGAAGGCGCACCAATTAAAATTATTTGTCCAGGTAAAGTGTACCGCCGAGATTCAGATGACGCGACACATTCACACCAGTTCTCACAAATCGAAGGACTCGTCGTCGGAGAAAATATTCGCATGAGCGATTTAAAAGGAACGCTCGATCTATTTGCGAAAAAGATGTTCGGTGAAGAGCGTGAAATTCGTTTACGTCCAAGCTTCTTCCCGTTTACAGAACCTTCTGTTGAAATGGATATTTCATGTTTCAAATGTGGCGGAGACGGTTGTAACGTATGTAAGCAAACAGGCTGGATTGAAATTTTAGGCGGTGGAATGGTTCACCCGAACGTTCTCGAAATGGCAGGGTATGATTCGAAAACGATGACAGGATTCGCATTCGGTATGGGTCAAGAGCGTATTGCGATGTTGAAATACGGAGTGGAAGACATCCGTCATTTCTTCACGAACGATATGCGCTTCATCTCACAATTCGGGCGAACAGAACAATAAGGAGGAACGGAACATGTTAGTATCTACGAAATGGTTAAACGATTACGTCAAAATAGATGATCAAGATGTGTTTGAACTTGCCGAGCGCATTACACGTTCAGGAATTGAAGTCGATGCGGTACTCGTGCGCGGACACAATATGCAAAATGTTGTCGTCGGAGAAGTAATGGAATGTGAAAAGCATCCAGAAGCCGACCGATTAAACATTTGTCAAGTAAATGTCGGAGGAGAAGAGCTTCAACAAATTATTTGTGGAGCGCCGAACGTAGCGAAAGGACAAAAAGTCATTACAGCTTTACCAGGAGCTGTCCTTCCAGGTAACTTTAAAATTAAAAAAGCGAAACTGCGCGGTGAAGCTTCTCACGGTATGATTTGTTCACTTCAAGAACTCGGAGTAGAAGGGAAAGTCGTCGCTAAAGAATTCGCAGAAGGCATTTACGTCTTACCAGAAGATGCGAAAGTTGGCGATTCAGCGCTTGACTACATCGGATTAGACGACGTCGTCTATGAGTTCGATTTAACACCGAACCGTTCAGATGCACTGAGCATGCTCGGTGTTGCATTTGAAGTCGGAGCGATTTTAGATCGACCAATCCAAATGCCTACGGTGCAATACGATACGATTTCAGAACGAGCATCGGATTATATTTCAGTCCAAATTGATGCGAAAGAACAAAACCCATTGTACGCGGCGAAAGTTGTGAAAAATGTTAAAATTGGTCCGTCTCCAATGTGGATGCAAAATGTTTTAATGTCAGCAGGTATTCGCCCGCACAACAACGTCGTGGATATTACGAACTTCGTGTTATTAGAGTTTGGTCAACCACTTCACGCATTCGACTACGATAAATTAAACTCGAAAGAAATCGTCGTTCGTTTAGCAGAAGAAGGCGAAAAGATGACGACTTTAGACGAACAAGAACGTGAATTAACAGCGTCAGACCTCGTCATTACGAACGGTAAAGAGCCAGTCGCATTAGCAGGTGTCATGGGTGGAGGCAACTCAGAAGTGACAGAAGATACGACAACGGTCGTCATCGAAGCTGCGTACTTCGATCCAGCAACGGTGCGTCGCACGTCACGTCGACTCGGTTTACGCAGTGATTCAAGTGCACGTTTCGAAAAAGGAGTCGATCCGAACCGCGTCTTATTAGCAGGAGAGCGTGCGGCTCAATTGATGGCTCAATATGCAGGTGGAGAAGTGTGTGAAGGAACGGTTTCCATTGACGAACTCGATCGCACACCGAAACGTATTATTTTATCGCCAGACGATGTGAACAACCGTCTCGGCATGAAAATTAGTTTGACGGAAATGTTATCGATTCTCGGTCGCTTAAACATTCCGACAACAGTGGAAAACGGAAAAATGATCATCGATGCACCGACACGTCGAGTGGATCTTGCGATTCCAGAAGACATCGTGGAAGAAATTGCGCGTATGTACGGTTATGATAACATTCCGAAAACATTACCAGTGACGGCAACAACACCAGGAAAATTAACGAACTATCAAGCGAAACGTCGCATCGTACGTCGTTATTTAGAAGGTGCTGGTTTATATCAAGCAATCACGTATTCATTAACGAGTGAAGCGAAATCACAACGTTACGCAATTGAAGAAGACACGTTGACGAAATTGATGATGCCGATGAGTGAAGAACATAGCACATTGCGTCAAAGTTTAGTGCCGAGCTTGCTCGATGTCGCAACGTACAACGTGGCACGTCGTAATGAGACGGTGCTCATGTATGAGACAGGTTCTGTTTACTTAGGGAAAGAAGAAGATGGACTTCCGAGAGAAATTGAACGTGTCGCAGCAGTGATGACAGGTGACTGGCTCAACCATATGTGGCAAGGAGAAACGAAAAAAGTTGACTTCTTCGTCGCAAAAGGTGTCGTAGAAGGATTGTTCGCTGAACTCGGACTCGCTCAACGTGTTCGTTATGAAGCGGCATCAATCGACGGTATGCATCCTGGCCGTACAGCTCACGTTTTACTCGACGATGTCGTCGTAGGGTTCGTCGGTCAAGTACATCCGACAGTTCAAAAAGAACAAGATTTGAAAGATACATTCGTCTTCGAATTGAACTTACATGCGATTTTACATGAAACAGCAGGTGCACTCGTTTACGAACAAGTATCTCGCTATCCATCCATTTCACGCGACATCGCACTCGTTGTGAAACGCGATACGACAGTGGCAACACTTCAAGAAATTATTCATGAAGCAGGCGGGAAATTATTGAAACAAGTACGTCTTTTCGACCTTTATGAAGGGGACAATGTCGCAGCAGATGAAAAATCAGTCGCATTCTCTCTCACATATTTCGATCCGACACGTACATTGACGGATGAAGAAGTCGTACAAGCGCATAATAAAGTCTTAAAAGCATTAACAGAAAAAGCGAACGCAACATTGCGTGCTTAATAAAAAAGAACTCCTTTTTGGAGTTCTTTTTTATGTCAATTTTTTCTTCGCTTTCAATGTATTCGCAAAATGCCATTTTGTCATACTGCGCAATACGTCTTCCCCTCGTTGTTTCCATATGCGTGCAGCGATTTGGTCTACTTTTGAGCTCGCTCCTTTTGGAATGGTGACTCCTGCTATTTCTGATAAACGGTCTATCTCTTCTAAAAAAGCGACACGAGCTAAAATGGAAGCAGCAGCGACGCTCACATGGATTTGTTCCGCTTTCGTCGCAAACAGTACACGCTCGTTCACAACTGTTGGAACGTCTGATAAGTAGCGATAGTAGGTGCTCGCTTCAGCGAACTGATCGATTAAAATATAATCGTACGAAGCACCGTCCATTTTTCGCAATACGTGCAATAAAGCTTGATTGTGCATCATCCCTTTCATTTTGCCTTGACTCATTCCAGAAGCTTGTAATTCATTATATTTTGGGTTTGGTAAAACGAGCGTACTATGAATGAGTGATTCCTTTAATGCTGGTGCCATTTGACGCATCAAATCATCGGTTAACATCTTTGAATCTTTTACACCGTATTCCGTCACCCATCCGATTTCGGAAGCGGGAACGAAGCATGCGGTGACAGTGATCGGTCCGAAGTAATCGCCTGTCCCTGTCTCATCAGAACCGATTACGGAGAGTTTAGCGAGATGATCTGGTAAATGCGTCCCTGTCGTTTTTTTGCTTGGGCGCTTTGTAGAGGGAGCATTCGGAGATCCGAATTGTTGAGCGAATTCTGCTGCTCCTCCTCCTTGAAAGAGTACTTTTTTTGAATTGTAAATCGTTACGGTTACCGTTCCGACTTTAAAACAGAAGCGAACACCAGGGGCATTGCGTTCGATTTTATTTGATTGATAACGCTCGATTAATTGCTCAATTTCTCGTTCCGTCATGACGAGGGTCGTGTTGCTCAAAGAAATCCCATCCTTTTCTCGATAACAAACGTATACGTTCATTCATCGTTATGTTAAAATTAGTATATCATTTTTCTTATCCAATGATTCATTTCATGGTATGATAAACATTCAATGTACAGTCGGTAGGGGGTTGAGAGTGTGGCGGATGAAGAGAAAAATCGTGTCGAAGTCGATATTTATGGGCAGTCCTACACGATTGTCGGAAGAGAGAGCCGAGAACAAATGAGACTCGTCGCGACGATGGTCGATGACAAAATGCGTGAAATACGCAAAGTCAATCCAGCTTTAGATAGCACGAGGCTCGCTGTACTCACCGCTGTGAACAGTGTAAACGAACAAGTGAAGTTGAAAGAGCAAATAAAACAATTACAACAACAGTTGGAACAATTGAAGGGTTGACAGGCCAAGATGTTTGATATTTTAATACTTTTATTATTAGGAATCGGCTTAGTGTTAGGGTTTCATAGAGGACTCATTATGCAATCGATTCGTTTTTCAGCGTTATGGATTGCGATTTTAATCGCTTATTTCCTTTATCAAAAACTAGCATCTTATTTCGTTTTATGGGTTCCTTATCCGAATGTTCAAGCACATGAGAAATTAGCATGGGCTTCTGAACAACTCGATTTAGATATTACGTTTTACAATGCTCTAGCATTCGTTGCGTTATTTTTCGTTAGTTATATTATTTTACTTATTGTCGTCGCAATGTTTGATTATATGCGTTACGCATATGTGATGAAATTTGAAACGAGATTTATTAGTGCTGGTATTGGATTTTTAGAAATGTATTTTATTTTATTTTTTATATTTTCAGTGATGGCATTATTACCACTTGATTTTGTACAAGGGATTGTCAATCGCTCATTTTTCATGAGAATGATGTTTGAACATACGCCATTATTGTCGCGTATTATGCAAAATTGGTGGTTTTCGTATATGACAAATTAAGCTTCCCACATTGAGCGGGGAGCTTTTTTTCGAGGTGAGGAAATGGACAAAAAAACAATTATTCGTACGTTAGAACAAATTGCATTACACATGGAACTACTCGGGGAAAACCCGTTTAAAATATCCGCATTCCGTAAAGCAGCGAACACTTTAGAATTAGACGGTCGTAGCTTAGCAGAAATGGACAATATTTATGAGTTGAAAGGAATCGGAAAAAGTACAGGAACCGTCATTCGTGAACTCATTGAAAAAGGGGAGTCTGAAACTTTAAAGGAACTGGAACAACAAGTTCCAAAGTCGATGTTAGATATGTTGAAAATTCCTGGACTCGGTGGAAAGCGAATTGCTAAAATTCGTGAAGCGTTAGGGATTGAATCGATCGAAGCGCTGTACGAGGCAGCGAAAGCGAATGAAATTAGTCAATTACCCGGTTTTGGAAAAAAGACCGAGCAAAACTTTATCGAAGCGATTGAACAATTGAATGAGCGCAGCGATAAACATCCGCTTTGGCTCGTCGAAAAAATGGTGAAAGAAGTAGCGACTGCACTCGATCAAATTGAAGAAGTCGAAAAGTACGAAGCGACAGGAAGTTACCGTCGTCGTGAAGAGGAGAGTAGTGATTTAGATTTCATCGTCGTGACAGCACAACCAGAAGCTGTGACTGACCAAATGAAAGAGTTATTGCCTATCGACTCTATTATTGGAAGTGGGGAAGCGAAATTTTCTTTTACTGCTCATTTTGATGAATATGTTGATGTCGACATTCGTTTCGTGACAGCGGAGCAATTTGCGACAGCGATTCACCATTTCACAGGCTCGAAAGACCATAATGTGAAAATGCGTCAACGTGCGAAAGAGCGCGGTGAGAAAATTAGTGAATACGGTGTCACTTTAGAAGATGGCACGATGCAAACGTTCGATACAGAAGAACAATTTTTTAATCACTTTGATTTGCCATTCATCCCACCGAACTTACGTCAAAATGGGGCAGAATTAGAAAAGTTAGATGAAATGGAACGCATGGTGAAGATTGAGCATATTAATAGTGACCTCCATATGCATACGACATGGTCAGACGGGGCATTTTCCATCGGTGAAATGCGAGAAGCTTTGAAGGCGAAAGGGTATACACATGCGGTCATTACCGACCACTCTCAATATTTAAAAGTAGCGAACGGATTAACACCAGAGCGTTTATTTGAACAACAAAAAGAAATTACAGCGTCGAATACAGATGATTTTTTATTGTTGAGTGGAACGGAGATGGACATTTTACCTGATGGCACTCTCGATTTCGATGATGAAGTGCTCGCAAATCTTGATTTTGTGATCGCTTCAATTCACTCTAGTTTCAATCAAAAAGAAGAAGAAATTATGGATAGACTTCACGAAGCGATGAAAAATCCTCACGTCGATATGATTGCGCATCCGACAGGTCGTGTCATCGGAAAGCGTGATGGTTATGCAATCGATATTCCACAATTTTTGCAGTGGGCGAAACAATATAATAAAATTGTAGAAGTGAATGCGAGTCCGTATCGTTTAGATTTAAGTGTAGAACATTTAAAATTAGCGAAAGAACTCGGTGTATGGATTGCGATCAATACAGATGCGCATGCGATCGATCAATTGGATTATATGGAACTCGGTGTATTGCATACACAAAAAGCGTATATAGAACGAGAACAAATCGTCAATACGTGGACGAAAGAGCAATTTTTAGAACGAATTGTTCATAAATGAAAGGAAGTGTAAGACATGGAATCACGTGTCTTGAAAACTTTAGAATATGACAAAGTGATCGAACAAGTCGCGACGTTTTGTGCGACGACGATTGGAAGAGAGGCGATTCAATCGCTTCGGCCTTCTACGGAATTAACAGCTGTACAGGAAATGTTAAATGAAACGGATGAAGCGCTCGCTGTTTTGCGTGTGAGAGGCCATGCGCCACTCGGCGGAATCTTCGATATAAAACCCCACGCCAAACGCGCGCAAATTGGTGGGATGCTATCTGCACAAGAACTGATGGAAATTGCGAGCACGATACGAGCGAGTCGCATGATGCGTCAATTTATTGAATTACTTAACGACGAACAGGAAATCACGATACCGTTACTCGTTGCGAAAAAAGATGAATTGCCGATTGTTACACAATTAGAACATGAAATTAACCGTGCGATTGACGATAATGGAAAAGTATTAGATAGCGCTTCGAGCACGTTGCGAAATATTCGTCAAAAATTGCGCACTGCCGAATCGCGCGTACGTAGCCGTTTAGAAAGTTATACACGCGGTGCAAATGCGTCGAAAATGCTTTCGGATTCTATCGTGACGATTCGAAATGATCGCTTCGTTTTACCAGTAAAAGCAGAGTACCGCTCGCATTATGGTGGCATTATTCACGATATGAGTGCGTCGGGTCAAACTTTATTTATCGAGCCAGATAGCGTCGTGCAAGCGAATAACGACATTCGTGAGCAAAAGATGAAAGAAAAAGAAGAAATTGATAAAATTTTAATGACATTGTCGGGACTAGTCCAAGAAGTAGCGCACGATCTATTCACTTTAATTGACGTGCTTGCCACATTCGATATCGTCTTTGCGAAAGCACGTTACGGAACGGAACATAAATGTACGAAGCCTGAAGTGAATGATGAAGGATATATGAAATTGACGAAAGCGCGCCATCCGTTACTTCCTATAGAAGAAGCAGTTGCAAATACGATTGAATTTGGCGACGATGTGACGACGATTGTCATCACAGGACCGAATACGGGTGGTAAAACCGTTACGCTTAAAACGGTCGGACTGTGTACGCTTATGGCACAATCAGGTCTGCCGATTCCTGCACTTGATGGTTCGGAAGTGGCGGTCTTTGAATCGGTCTATGCGGATATTGGAGACGAGCAGTCAATCGAACAAAGTTTAAGTACGTTTTCTGCTCATATGGTGAACATCGTCAGCATTTTAAAGAAATTTAACGAACGTTCCCTCCTTCTCTTTGACGAATTAGGCTCAGGGACGGATCCACAAGAAGGGGCAGCGCTTGCGATTGCGATATTAGACGAAGTTCACGGTACAGGGGCACGCGTCATGGCGACGACACATTACCCAGAATTGAAAGCGTATGGCTACAATCGTCCAGGTGTTGTCAATGCGAGCGTCGAGTTCGATATTGATACATTGAGTCCAACATATCGTTTATTAATTGGAGTGCCAGGGCGCAGTAATGCGTTCGAAATCTCAGATCGACTCGGTTTACAACATCACATTATCGACCGAGCGCGCTCATTTACGGGCGAAGATCGTGGCGAAGTGAATACGATGATTGCGAGTCTTGAGAAGAGCCGTGTCGATGCTGAAAAAGATGCGGAGCGCATGGCGAAGCAACTAGCAGAAGCAGAGCAACTACGTGAAGAGCTCGAACGAGAATTAGAAGAACTTCGCAAAAATGAAGAGCGCCTCGTCGAAAAAGCAACGAATCGTGCAGAAAAAATCGTCGCGAAAGCGGAAGCAGAAGCGGAAGAAGTAATGCAAGAGTTGCGTGATTTAAGGCTGTATGCACGCGCTGATGTTAAAGAACACGAACTGATTGAAATGCGCAAACGTTTAGAAGGAGCAAAACCAGAACGAGTGAAGAAAGAAGGCCCTAAAAAGACGACGATGCGTCCGCTAAAAGTCGGTGATGAAGTAAAGTCGCTCGACTACGGTCAAAAAGGTACGCTCGTTGATAAGCTAGAAGATGGACAATGGGTCGTACAAATCGGTATATTAAAAATGAACTTACATGAAGATCGTTTAGAATTTGTAAAACCTGAAAAAGAACAAAAGCCTGTCACGACGGTACAACGTCACCGAGCGCCAGCTAAAATGGAACTCGACCTACGAGGGATGCGCTATGAAGAAGCGATTCAACGAACAGAACAATATATTGATGATGCACTTTTAGCGAATTTACATCAAGTATCGATCATTCATGGTAAAGGGACGGGTGCTTTAATGAAAGGTGTTCAAAAAGTATTGAAGCGCCATTCGCGCGTAAAAGAATATCGTTTCGGTGAAGCGGGAGAAGGCGGATACGGTGTAACTGTCGCAACATTGAAATGATGAAGGAGAATCATCTATGATGAAAACGAATTTTTGGTCCCATCCACTCGTTGAAACGGCTGGCTATTTTAGTGTAGTTGTACTTTGCTTAATCGTTTCGATGGTATTATTTGAAATGGTGACAAAATACAATAACTGGGAAGAAATTAAAAATGGGAACTTATCTGTCGCGCTCGCAACAGGAGGAAAAATCTTCGGTGTCGTCAATATTTTCCGCTTTTCGATTCAACAACACACTTCGTTGCCGACGATGATTGGATGGGGATTGTACGGTTTTACTTTACTCGTTTTCGCTTACTGGCTGTTTGAATTTTTAACACCGAAATTTCATGTGGATGAAGAAATCGAAAAAGATAATCGGGCGGTCGGATTTATTTCAATGACTATTTCAATTAGTTTATCGTATGTTATTGGGGCAAGTATTGCATAGGAGTCGATCAAATCAATGGAACGTTTATCTAAAATACTCATTTTAGCATGTGTCATTTTTATCGCTATCGGCATCTATTGGATGATGACGAACAGTCCATCTTAACAAATTGAAGTGCTAGTGAACTTTGCGTTTACTAGCATTTTTTTTGTTATCACTATATAATATATGTATAAACGATTGTTTCCTTAAATGTAAGCGTATTCAATTGTGAGAGAACATGGTACAGAAGGGGGAATAGAAATGACGGAAAAAATTTGGTTAAAACAATATCCAGAAGAGATTCCGCAACAAGTTCAGTATGAGGAAAGAACACTTCAGTCTTATTTGAGTGAAGCGGGAGAAGAAGCGAGTGAGCAAATCGCGATTCACTTTATGGGGAAAGAATTGACGTATGCTGAAATGATGAGGGCAGCGAAACGGTTAGGAGCATACTTGCAAAAGGTCGGCATTGAAAAGGGAGATCGTATTGCTGTCATGTTACCGAACACGCCACAAGCTGCCATTGCATTTTACGGTGTGTTATACGCAGGTGCGATTGTCGTACAAACGAATCCACTTTACACGGAGCGGGAACTAGAATATCAATTGCAAGATTCTGGCGCGAAAGCAATCATTACGTTGAAAGCGCTTTATCCTAGAGTGGCAAATATTCGTCAACGAACAGAGTTAGAACATATTATTACGACAGGGGTAGAAGATTATTTACCATTCCCTAAAAATAAAATCTACCCTTCCATAGAACGTAAAAAGACAAAAGTGATTGTCGATTTTCCGAAAGACTCCCAAATTTCGGATTTCAAACAAATTGTTGAACAAGAACAAGGTGAATTGACAGAGTATGATTTTGCATTTGATGATGTGGCTGTTTTGCAGTATACAGGAGGAACGACAGGACCACCGAAAGGCGTCATGCTCACACATGAAAACTTAGTATCGAACGTTTCGATGTGTAATGCTTGGTTGTATCAATCAGAAAAAGGAAAAGAAGTAGTACTAGGCATCATCCCGTTATTCCATGTGTATGGAATGACAACAGTGCTATTGCTTTCTGTTATGCAACATTATAAGATGGTTTTAATGCCACAATTTAAACCTGAGGACGTTTTGAAGACGATTGAGAAACAAAAACCGACATTTTTCCCAGGAGCACCGACGATTTATATCGGTTTACTCAATCATCCTAAAATTGAAAAATACGATTTATCCTCAATCGAAGCTTGTATTAGTGGCTCTGCACCACTTCCAGTCGAAGTGAAAAAGAAATTTGAGCAACTAACAGGCGGACGATTAGTAGAAGGATACGGATTAACAGAAACATCTCCAGTGACACATGCGAACTTCGTTTGGAAAAATGAAGCGCGTGTCGGTTCTATCGGAGTACCGTGGCCGAATACAGATGCTTGTATTTTAGGACCGCATGACAGTGACGCGGTAGGCTCTGAATATGTAGGAGAGATTGCGATTAAAGGACCACAAGTGATGAAAGGGTACTGGAATCGTCCGCAAGATACAGAGGAGACGTTCCGAGACGGTTGGTTATTAACAGGAGATCTCGGTTACATGGATGAGGATGGATATTTCTATATCGTCGACCGCAAAAAAGATATGGTCATCGCAGGTGGTTTCAATATTTATCCGCGTGAAATTGAAGAAGTATTTTATGAACATGAAGCGGTGCAAGAAGTCGTCGTCATCGGCATACCTGATCCGTATCGCGGAGAAACAGTAAAAGCATTCATCGTGTTACGTCCAGGATATGAAGTGACTGAAAAAGAATTAAATAAATTTGCTCGAAAACACCTTGCAGCATTTAAAGTTCCACATTATTATGAGTTTAGAGAAGATTTGCCGAAAACAGCAATCGGTAAGATTTTACGTCGAGTATTAATCGATGAAGAGAAGAAAAAAACAAAAAGTAAGTAAAAGTGTTGACGAAATAAAAATTAGTGTGTAATATAAATAGTGAATGAATGTTCATTCACTATTTATTTGCACAAAATATGAACGACCATTCATTCATAATTGATTTGTAGAGTAGGGGCGCAAGGTGGTGGAACAATGAAAAGAGAAAAACCGAAGTATATGCAAATTATCGATGCAGCAGTTATCGTCATTGCTGAAAACGGTTATCACGGTTCGCAAGTCGCAAAAATTGCGAAACAAGCAGGGGTAGCAGATGGAACAATCTATCTTTACTTTAAAAACAAAGATGATATTTTAATCTCTGTCTTTAAAGAGAAGATGGGGGTATTCATTGAAAGACTTCGTGAAATTGCGCATCGACCAATCTCCACAGAAGAGAAATTGTATGAACTAGTGAAAAATCATTATACGATTTTACAAAATGACCACCATTTAGCGATTGTCACACAACTGGAATTGCGTCAAACTCGCAAACCGTTACGTACGAAGATTAGTGATATTTTAAGAGAATATCTTTCCCTCTATGATTATATTTTAAAAGAGGGCATCGAAAACGGCGTCTTGAAAGATTCGATCGATATTCGTCTATTGCGCCAAGCGATATTCGGAATGATTGATGAAACATCGACATCATGGGTCATGACAGGTCAAAAGCATAATTTAGTCAGTTTAACTGACGAAGTTCATCAATTGATTCTTCATGGATTGAAAAAGTAACACGTATCAAAATGAGTGCGAAAGTTTTCGCACTATCATTTTGACACTCATAATAAATTGTAGTAAAGTGAATGACATAAAAAGGGGTGATAGGATGGTATTACCAAAAATGGATATTAATAATAGAGTCGCAATGATTACGTTTAACAATCCGCCAGCGAATGCTTTGAGCTCAAAGATTGTAGCCGAAATCGATCAACTTTTAAACGAGATTGAAAGCGATTCCAATATCCGAGCAGTCGTTTTACATAGTGAAGGTAGATTTTTCTCTGCGGGAGCAGATATTAAAGAATTTACCGAGCTAGATGGCAGTCGTGGAGCTGAAGAGTTAGGAAGAAAAGGTCAAGAAGTGTTTAACCGCATTGAGACATTTTCGAAGCCTGTTATCGCAGCGATTCACGGAGCAGCTTTAGGTGGGGGACTTGAGTTAGCATTAAGTTGTCATATTCGATTAGCGACAAAAGATGCCAAACTTGGTTTACCAGAATTACAGCTTGGCTTAATTCCAGGCTATGGAGGAACGCAACGTCTACCTCGCATCGTCGGTCAAGCACATGCGGTTGAAATGATTTTATCAGCGGAACCAATCGACGGTGAGAAAGCGCATACAATTGGACTCGTCACAAAAGTTGTCGATGAAGCGAATTTAGTAGAGGAAGCTGTTCAACTTGCACAAAAGCTTGGCTCGAAAAGTCCAGCATCAACGAAAGCAGCATTGCAACTTATTCACAAAGCAATCGCATTGCCAGAAGATGAAGGCTTCTTAAATGAAAGACAAGCATTTAGCGAAGTGTTTGAAACGGCAGATGCAAAAGAAGGCATTCAAGCTTTTATTGAAAAGCGCAAACCAAATTTTAGTTAATTAACGTTCAATATGAACGGTTAATCATAATTTAAGCATTAAATATTGAACAGGAGGGTTCTATTATGAATATTGTAGCTTTAGTAAAAAGAACATTCGATACAGAGGAAAAAATCGTCATCAATGGCGGTCAAATTAACGAAGATGGTGCGGAGTTCATCATCAACCCATACGATGAGTATGCGGTAGAAGAGGCAATCGTTTTACGCGATGAGCACGGTGGTGAAGTGACAGCACTTTCAATCGGTAGCGAAGAAGCAGAAAAGCAACTTCGTACAGCACTCGCAATGGGAGCAGATAAAGCGGTGTTAATCGACACGGAAGATGACCTCGACGTGATGGATGAATTTACAATCGCTAAAATTATCGCGACATACTTGAAAGATCAAGAAGTGGACCTTATCATCGCTGGAAACGTAGCGGTTGATGGTGGTTCAGGTCAAGTAGGACCACGTGTAGCAGAAATGCTCGGCATCAACTGCATTACGACAATTACAGACATTAAAGTAGACGGAGACGACGTAACAATCGTGCGTGACGTTGAAGGGGATACAGAAACGATCGAAACGAAACTTCCACTTCTCGTAACGGCACAACAAGGATTAAACGAACCACGTTATCCATCACTTCCAGGAATTATGAAAGCGAAAAAGAAACCGCTTGAAGAGCTTGAGTTAGATGATCTCGACTTAGATGAAGATGATGTAGAAGCGAAAACAGAAACAGTGGAAGTATTTTTACCACCAGCGAAAGAAGCAGGTAAAATTCTTGAAGGTGAAGTCGCAGATCAAGTATCTGAACTCGTCTCACTATTGAAAAACGAAGCGAAAGTATTGTAATCATAGATAAAACGTGTAGGAGGGAATCATTATGTCTAAAAAAGTACTCGTATTAGGTGAAGTAAAAGATAATGCATTACGTAACGTATCATTCGAAGTGATTGCAGCAGCGAAAACAATCAGCGGTGGAGCAGAAGTAACAGCTCTTTTAATCGGTGACGATGTGAAAGGGTATGCGAATGAACTCGCACAGTACGGTGCAGATCGCGTACTCGTCGTAGAAGATGCTAAGCTCGCCCAATATACATCAGACGGCTATAGCCAAGCGTTCATGGCGGTTTATGAACAAGAGCAACCAGACGCAATCGTAATGGGTCACACAGCACAAGGGAAAGACTTATCGCCGAAAATCGCAACGAAAATCGATGCAGGTCTTATTTCAGACGTAACGTCAATCGAAGGTGAAGGGGACGACGCAGTATTCGTTCGCCCAATCTATTCAGGTAAAGCGTTTGAAAAAGTGAAAATTAACGACGGTTTAACATTCGTTACAGTTCGTCCGAACAACATTACACCACTTGAAAAAGATGAAGGCAAATCAGCAGATGCAGAATCAGTAAGCGCAGACATCGTCGACTTACGTTCAGTCATTAAAGACGTTGTACGTAAATCAACAGAAGGTGTTGACTTATCAGAAGCGAAAGTCATCGTAGCAGGTGGACGTGGTGTGAAAGGTGAAGAAGGTTTCGAACCACTTCAAGAACTCGCAACATTATTAGGAGGAGCAGTTGGAGCATCACGTGGAGCATGTGACGCTGAATACTGTGACTACTCATTACAAATTGGTCAAACAGGTAAAGTCGTAACGCCTGACCTCTACTTTGCAGTCGGAATTTCAGGAGCGATTCAACACGTTGCTGGAATGTCGAACTCGAAAATTATCGTAGCAATTAACAAAGATCCAGAAGCAGAAATTTTCAAAATTGCAGACTACGGAATTGTAGGCGACTTATTTGAGGTAATGCCAATCTTAATTGAAGAAGTGAAAAAAGCAATTTAATGCTAGAAGAGGTGGGGAGCGAATAGTTTATTCGCTTCCCATTTTTTTGCTCAATAGGCAAAACGTTATTCAAAGAAAAAAGGCTATGTTATACTTAAAATGAAGTAAACGTTGAGCAAACAACTAGCCCCCAGGGGTATAAGTTGTTATAATTCAAAGTGAATGAATTGTTCAATGACAATCTAAGGAGGATTTTAATTATGGCTATTATTAATGCAACAGACGCAACATTTAACGAATCAATCGCAGAAGGTGTCGTACTCGTAGACTTTTGGGCTCCATGGTGCGGACCTTGTAAAATGATCGCTCCAGTACTTGAAGAAGTAGCGGACGAAGTAGACGGAAAAGCGAAAGTTGTTAAAGTTGACGTTGATGACAACCAAACAACAGCAGCACAATTCGGTGTTATGTCAATCCCAACGCTCATCGTATTCAAAGACGGTGAAGCAGTAGATAAAGTAGTTGGCTTCAACCCGAAAGAAAAATTAGTTGCTTTAATCGAAAAGCACCTATAAGATGAACAAAACAAGACTAGGTCGCCTATGGCAACCTAGTCTTTTTAGTAGGTGAGATGATGAATGAACAATTGCAAGAAAAACTAAAAATTTTGCCAGAGCGCCCTGGTTGTTATTTAATGAAAGATCGACAAGGGGAAGTTATTTATGTAGGAAAAGCGAAAGTATTGAAAAATCGAGTGCGCAGTTACTTTACGGGAAGTCATGACGGAAAAACAGCCCGCCTCGTCCAAGAAATTGTCGACTTCGAATACATTGTGACCGATACGGAAATTGAATCACTCGTTTTAGAACTCAATTTAATTAAACGATACGATCCGCGTTACAATATTATGTTGAAAGATGATAAAACGTATCCTTACATTCAAATTACGAACGAAAAATATCCCCGTCTTCTCGTGACACGCAACGTAAAAAGAAAGAGCGGTAAATATTTTGGTCCTTATCCGAACGCATACGCAGCACAAGAAACGAAAAAGCTGCTAGACCGCATTTATCCATTTCGAAAATGTCGTCATTTGCCGAAGCAAGTTTGCTTATATTATCATTTAGGACAATGTCTCGCTCCTTGTGTGTATGATGTTCCCGAAACAACTTACGAAGAAATGATTAAAGAAGTGAGTCAGTTTTTAAAAGGCGGATACGGAGAAGTGAAAAAAAAGCTGGAGCAAAAAATGATGGATGCTTCTGAAAAGTTAGAGTTCGAGCGCGCAAAAGAATACCGCGATCAAATCGCCCATATTGAATCCGTTATGGAAAAACAAAAGATGTCGACGAGTGACTTTACTGACCGCGACATATTCGGTTATGCCGTAACGGAGCAATACATGTGTGTCCAAGTGTTTTTTGTGCGCCAAGGAAAGTTGATTGAACGAGATGTCTCTATTTTTCCTTATTATCGAGAACCAGAAGAGGAACTCATTACATTTATCGGACAATTTTACAACGATGGCAAACATTTAAAGCCGAAAGAAGTGCTCGTGCCGATTGAAATTGACACTTCTTTACTCGCCCAATTGTTAGCGATTAAAGTTCATGCGCCTCAACGAGGACAAAAAAAGCAAATGCTCGATTTAGCGAAAGACAATGCGGAAGTAGCGCTGCGAGAAAAGTTAACATTAGTGGAAAGAAAATACGAACGTACGGTAGGGGCATGTGTCCACTTAGGAGAATTGCTCGGCATTGATACACCTTTGCGCATTGAAGCATTTGATAACTCCCATTTACATGGAACGAACCCAGTATCAGCGATGGTTTCTTTCGTTGATGGAGAGCCGAGAAGACAAGAATATCGCAAATATAATTTAAAAGAATCAAGTGCTCACGATGATTACGGTGCAATGCGTGAAGTTGTTCGTCGGCGTTACGTCCGTTTATTAAAGGAAGAAAAACCGTTGCCTGATCTCATCGTCATAGACGGTGGAAAAGGACAAATGTCTGTCGCGCGCGAAGTGTTAGAAGACGAACTCGGTTTATTTATTCCGATACTCGGATTAGCAAAAGACGATGACCATGATACGAATGAAGTGTTGTTCGGAGACCCTCCACAAATTATACAAATGAAAAAGACGAGCGATACTTTTTATTTATTGCAACGGATTCAAGATGAAGTACATCGGTTTGCGATTACGTTTCAAAGAGCAAAACGTCAACAGAATGCTTTTCATTCTATATTAGATGAAGTGAAAGGAATTGGAGAACAGCGTAAAAGAAGGTTGTTAATGCATTTTGGATCTGTCGATCATATTAAAAATGCGACAGTTGAAGAATTGAGAAAGTTAAAAATTCCACAAGCTGTCGCTGAACAGTTGCTTGCAACACTCAATCAAAAAGAAAATGGTCAACAGTGAATGATTCACCGGTGACCATTTCTTATAAGCGAGAAGATGCATCCCATTTCACTTCAAATTGAATCCACTGCTTTTTTATATTTTTTTCTGCGTAACATTCCGTTACTCTTTTTTGTAAAGCTTCATGTTGCGCAGCTAAAAACCCTGCTTCTAGTGCGTGGGAAGCTTGTTCAAAGTCTTCCACTGTCGGACGTGTCAATGTATAGATGATCGAGTCGTTTTTCTCTTTTTCAACGATCAATTCTCCCCAGTCAGCTTCTCGGAAAAAATCAGGGAGTTCTTGGAGTGAAAAGAGAGGAAATTCACGGGCGATTTCTTTTCCTACCCAGTAGAGAATATCTTCTTCATGTTTTCCTAAAATTGCTGGTATAACATGATATCTTAATAGTTCGTAGCCGAATTTCGTCGGACGTTTCGTTTCTTCATTAGCCAAAATATTCACCATCCTTTTCAAAAACTTCAAATCAACTTCATATGTAATTGAGAATCGATTGAAAAAGCTTTCGACATCTTGATTTCTTATGTAGTGAGGAGTACAATGAAATTGTAATCACATTGTAACATGAAAGGAGTACGTCGGAAAAGTTTACTTTTAAATTGACGTGCTTCAGCTATAAGGGAGGGTAAAAGACTTGTCGAGAGAATCAGATTTTTTCTTACGTCGTCTTCATTCACTGCTCGGAGTCATTCCAGTTGGGTTATTCTTAACACAACACTTAATCATTAACTATTTTTCAACGCGTGGTGAAGAAGCATTTAACGCAGCTTCAGATTTCATGGGAAGCTTACCATTTTTGTATGTGTTGGAGTGGGTAGTAATTTATATCCCATTAATGTTCCACGCATTCTACGGTGTTTACATCGCATTTACTGCGAAAAACAACACAGGTCGTTTCGGTACATACCGCAACTGGATGTTTAAGTTGCAACGTTTAACGGGAGTGTTCTTAGTGATCTTTATCGCATGGCACATTTACCAAACGCGTATCCAAAAGGCACTTGGTGTTGACGTGAACTACGACATGATGGCTGATATTTTCCAATCTACTGGAATGGTTATTTTCTACTTTGCAGGAGTTCTCGCTGCAACATTCCACTTAGCTAACGGAATTTGGGCTTTCCTCGTAACTTGGGGTATTACACAATCTCCACGTTCACAGCAAATTTTCTCTTACGTATCAATCCTTATTTTCATCGCATTATCATTCGTTGGTATCCGTGCGATCTTAGGATTTATGTAAGAAAGTAGATGCAATCAGATTTTGAGATTATGTAAATATTGAGGAGTGAAACAATAATGGCAAAAGGTAGATTGATCGTCGTTGGTGGCGGTCTTGCAGGTCTTATGGCAACAATTAAATCAGCTGAAGCTGGTATGCCAGTTGACTTGTTTTCTTTAGTCCCTGTTAAACGTTCACACTCTGTATGTGCCCAAGGTGGTATTAACGGAGCTGTTAACACGAAGGGTGAAGGTGACTCACCTGCAATCCATTTAGATGATACAGTATACGGTGGAGACTTCTTAGCGAACCAACCACCTGTTAAGGCAATGACAGATGCTGCACCTGGAATTATTCACCTTTTCGACCGTATGGGTGTTATGTTTAACCGTACAAATGAAGGGTTACTTGATTTCCGTCGTTTCGGAGGTACTTTACATCACCGTACAGCATTCGCTGGTGCGACAACAGGACAGCAATTATTATACGCTTTAGATGAGCAAGTACGTTCACATGAAGTAGCTGGCCTCGTTCAAAAATATGAACACTGGGAGTTTTTAGGAGTTATTCTTGATGACGACGGTGTTTGTCGAGGAATTAAAGCACAAAACTTAAAGACAATGGAGATTAAATCATTCCGTGGAGATGCGGTTATTATCGCGACAGGCGGACCTGGTATTATCTTCGGTAAGTCAACGAACTCTGTTATTAACACAGGTTCTGCAGCTTCAATCGTTTACCAACAAGGTGCGAAATACGCAAACGGTGAGTTCATTCAAATTCACCCAACGGCTATCCCAGGAGATGACAAACTTCGTCTCATGAGTGAATCAGCACGTGGTGAAGGTGGACGTGTTTGGACGTATAAAGATGGTAAACCTTGGTACTTCTTAGAAGAAAAATATCCTGACTATGGTAACTTAGTTCCACGTGACATTGCGACACGTGAAATTTTCGACGTCTGTGTAAACCAAAAGCTCGGTATTAATGGCGAGAACATGGTTTATTTAGACTTGTCACATAAAGATCCACATGAGCTTGATATTAAACTCGGTGGAATTATGGAAATTTATGAGAAATTCGTTGGGGAAGACCCACGTAAAGTTCCGATGAAAATTTTCCCTGCTGTCCACTATTCAATGGGTGGTCTCTGGGTAGACTACGATCAACATACGAATATCCCTGGATTATTCGCAGCGGGTGAAGCTGATTATTCACAACACGGTGCGAACCGTCTCGGTGCGAACTCATTACTTTCTGCTGTATTCGGTGGAATGGTTGCAGGACCGAAAGCTGTTGAATACATTAACGGACTCGATAAGAGTTCGGAAGATGTGGAATCATCAGTATTCGACAATGCAGTTAAAGAAGAGCAAGCGGCTTGGGATGCAACGCTCGCAATGGACGGTACTGAAAATGCGTACATGCTCCATAAAGAGCTTGGTGAAGTAATGACGAAAAATGTTACAGTTGTTCGTAATAACAAAGACCTTGCAGCTACAGATGTGAAAATTCAAGAATTACTCGAACGCTATGAAAATATTAACATTACTGACACACAAAAATGGTCAAACCAAGGTGCGACATTTACTCGTCAGTTAAAGAACATGTTGCAATTAGCGCGCGTTATTACGCTCGGAGCTCTTAATCGTAACGAGAGCCGTGGTGCTCACTACAAACCAGAATTCCCTGAACGTGACGACGAGAACTTCTTAAAAACAACAATCGCTGAATTTACGCCAGAAGCTCCTAAATTATCGTATGAAGATGTAGACGTTTCATTAGTACCGCCACGTAAACGTGACTACACTTCAAAATCGTAGTAATAAGAGGAAAGGGGAAAATACGAAATGAGCGAGAATAAGACAATCGAGTTAAAAGTGCGTCGTCAAGACACAGCTAACTCTGATTCATATTGGGAAGAGTTTTCGATTCCATATCGTCCAAACATGAACGTTATTTCTGCTTTAATGGAAATCCAACGTAATCCAGTGACGAAAGACGGTAAGAAAACGACACCAATTAACTGGGAAATGAGCTGTCTTGAAGAAGTATGTGGAGCATGTTCAATGGTTATTAACGGACGTCCACGTCAATCTTGTACAGCATTAATTGACCACTTACCATCACCAATTACACTTGAGCCGATGTCAACATTCCCAGTCGTACGTGACTTAATCGTCGACCGTGAATTCATGTTTGACTCACTTAAGAAAGTAAAAGCATGGGTTCCAATCGACGGAACGTATGACTTAGGTGAAGGTCCACGTATGCCAGAGCGCAAACGTCAATGGGCTTATGAATTATCAAAATGTATGACATGCGGTGTTTGTTTAGAAGCATGTCCAAACGTTAACGATAAAACAGACTTCATTGGACCAGCTATCCTTTCACAAGTTCGTTTATTCAACACACATCCAACAGGATCGATGAATAAAGATGAGCGTCTTGCAGAAATTATGAAAGACGGCGGACTTGGAGAATGTGGTAACTCACAAAACTGTGTCGTTGCATGTCCGAAAGGGATTCCTTTGACAACGTCAATCGCATCACTTAACCGTGCAACAACAGTTCAAATGTTCAAAAACTTCTTCGGAAGCGACCATATGGTAGACTAAAATCTACACGACTCACCCTAAATTTAGGGTGAGTTTTTTATTTGGAAAAAATATTGTCTTTTTTCATCTCAATGAAACATCATCATACGAAAATTATTTTTATTTAAAACAATTACTTAAATGAGCTGAAGCATTAAAAATTTGCTTTAAACACAAAAAACACTTGCATTTTAAAAGGATAAGGAATATATTAACTATAACATACCGACTGGTTAGTATAGAAAAGGGGCGAGATAATGAGTGTAGAAAAAATTGAACGTGTTGCAGTAATTGGAGCAGGAGAAATGGGACAACAAATTGCTTTACTATGTGCGAAAGGCGGATTTCCAACGCATTTGCATGATCAAAGCGAGGAAGCATTAGAAAAAGCAATTCATAAATTAAATCAATTAACCGATCGTTGGATTGAGAAAGGAAAAGTGACTGTAGAAGAACGAGAAGAGATGTTTGCTCGATTGATTGCAACGACTTCTATCGAAGAAGCGGTTCAATCAGCTGATTTAATTATCGAAGCTGTTGTTGAAAAGTTGGAAGTGAAACGAGAAGTGTTTCAAACATTAGATCGCATCGCTGCACAACATACGATACTCGCGACGAATAGTTCGACAATCGTCAGTTCGAAATTAGCATCCGTTACAAAACGTCCAGACCGAGTGCTCAATATGCATTTCTTTTATCCACCTGTTGTGATGGATTGTATCGAAATTGTAAAAAATGAAAAGACATCTCAACAAACGGTTGATCTCGTATCGCAATTTTGTAAAGAGATTGGGCGAACAGGTATCGTCATTGAGAAAGAGATATTTGGATTTATCGCAAACCGCTTTGTTTTAGCTTTAACGAAAGAAGCACTTCACTTATACGAGGGAGGATATGCTGATTATGAAAATATCGATCTTATCGTGAAGAAAGCACTCGGTCATCCACTCGGACCTTTCGAATTAATGGATTTATCCGGACTTGACGTCGGTTATTATGTCAACGTTTTACAGTCTGAAGAGACAGGAAAAGAGGAAGATCGACCAGCACAATCAGTCATTGATAAGATTGAAAAAGGCGAACTCGGACGAAAAACAGGAAAAGGATGGTATGACTATACGAAGTAAGACGAAAGGATGAGCAACGATGAATGTTCAAAAAAGACCTTATTGGCCACAATATTTAGACGATACGTTGCATTATCATTACGGAAAGATACCATTACATGCTTACATTGACCGACATGCTAAGGAAAATCCAGAAGGAGTAGCGATTCATTATTATGGAAAGTCATTCACATGGAAACAGTTAAATCGGTATGTGAATCAATTCGCACAATTTTTAGCCGAACAAAATGTAAAAAAAGGCGATCGGATTGCTCTCTATATGCAAAATTGTCCTCAATACATCATCGGCTACTATGCGATTCAACGAATTGGTGCGACAGTCGTTCCTTTAAATCCGATGTACAAGGAGACAGAATTACTTCATGCTTTTCAAGAAGGTGAAATAACAGGAATTTTTTGTAGTGAAGAAGGTTACCCTCATATTGAAGAAATTCGTGAACAACTGCCTGAACTTCATGTAGTAGTCATCACGAATTATTCGGACTTTTTATTAGAACAATCGACGATACCATTTCCTGAAGAGTTGTTAGTAGAGAAACGAACCTATACAAAAACATTTGATTTTCTTAATATTTTACAACAGACAGAGGAGCTACCCCAATTTGTTGAAGTGAATATGGAAGAAGACATTGCATTGCTCGTCTTTACTTCAGGAACGTCAGGTAGACCGAAAGGGGCGATGCTTACGTATATGAACAGTTTGTTTACGACAGCAGCGAATGCTCAATCGAATCATATTAAACGTGGAGCACGTTCACTCAACATTGCGCCTTACAGTCATATTGCTGGAATGTTAATGGGTGTGAATACGTCAGTTTATTTAGGATTAGAAACTGTTGTTTTAACGAAGTTTGACCCTGCCGTAGCAGCTGGAGCGATTGAGAAATATCGCATTGAAGTTTGGTACAGTGTAGCGATTATGAACGTTGCTATTTTAAAATTAAAAGATTTAGAAAAACGAAACTTAACATCACTTCGAGTGAATATGGCGACGAGTTTTGGTATTGCTGTAACAGCACAATTAGCACAACAATGGTCTGAAGTGACAGACGGTTGTCTCATGTTTGAAGCAGCTTACGGACTGAGTGAGTCGCATACAGGGGATACGTTTATGCCAAGAGATCGAATTAAGTATGGCAGTTGTGGTATCGCCATTTATGAAACAGAAATTAAAATTGTAGACGGAGAAGGAAATGAAAAAGGAATCGATGAACATGGTGAAATTATTTTAAAAAGTAAAGGGAATTTTAAAGGATATTACAATCGTCCAGCTGAAACGAAAGAAGTGTTACGTGACGGTTGGCTTCATACAGGGGATATCGGAATGATTGATGAAGATGGATATTTATATTATTTAGGAAGAACGAAAGAAATGATTAAAAGTTCAGGATATAGTGTTTTCCCAGATGATGTAGAAGCGTTGTTAAATGAACATCCAGCCATTAGTCAAACAGTCGCCGTCGGAATACCAGATGAAAAGAGAGGAGAAAGTGTAAAAGCTTTCGTGAAATTGAAAGAAGAATATGTAGGGAAAATAGAAGAACGAGAAATTATCGAATGGGCGAAAGAACATATGGCAGCTTATAAATATCCGAGAGAAGTGGAATTCATCGATGAATTTCCATCAACGAGTACAGGAAAAATTTTAAGAAGACTGTTAAAACAATAAGGAGGAAGAAAAATGAATTTTAGTTATTCAGCAAAAGTAGAGAAGTTGAGAAGTCAGTTAACAGAGTTTATGGAAACGCATATTTATCCAAATGAAAGCGTATACAAAGAACAACTCGATGCGATGGATGATCGTTTTAGTGCGATTCCACCTATTATGGAACAATTGAAAGAAGAGGCGAAGAAGCAAGGGTTGTGGAATTTGTTCATGCCAGGAGATGAATTTGGAGCAGGTTTGACGAATTTAGAGTATGCGCCACTTTGTGAAATTATGGGACGTTCTTCTATCGCGCCAGAAGTGTTCAATTGTAGTGCACCGGATACAGGAAATATGGAAGTGCTCGTACAATACGGGACAGAAGAACAGCAAGAGCAATGGTTGAAGCCGTTACTTGCAGGAGAAATTCGTTCTTGTTTTGCGATGACAGAACCAGCTGTCGCTTCGAGTGATGCGACGAATATTCAGTCGAGCATCGTGCGCGACGGAGATGACTATATTTTGAACGGGACGAAATGGTGGACGTCAGGTGCTGGAGATCCACGTTGTAAAGTCGCCATCTTTATGGGGAAAAGTGATCCAGACGGACCGAAATACGAACAACAATCGATGATTCTCGTGCCGATGGATGCACCAGGTGTCACGGTGAAGCGGATGCTTCCTGTATTCGGTTACGACAGTGCACCAGAAGGACATGGAGAAGTGGAATTTAAAAATGTGCGTGTGCCTGCGAGCAATATGTTATGGGGAGAAGGGAAAGGATTCGCCATCGCACAAGGTCGTCTCGGACCAGGAAGAATCCATCATTGCATGCGCTTAATTGGAGCAGCGGAACGTGCGATTGAATTGATGTCAAAACGAGCACTTTCTAGAAGTACATTCGGCCAACCAATCGCGCAACACGGTGTCGTTCAACAATGGATTGCCGATTCGAGAATGGAAATTGAACAAGCCCGTTTACTCACTTTAAAGGCAGCTTACATGATGGATACGGTCGGGAATAAAGAAGCGAAAGCTGAAATTGCGATGATTAAAGTAGTCGCTCCACGCATGGCACAAAAAGTGATCGACCGTGCGATTCAAGTGTTTGGTGGCGGTGGCGTAAGTGATGATTTCCCTTTAGCCCATATGTATGCGAATGCTCGAACATTAAGCTTAGCAGATGGACCAGACGAAGTGCATAGCCGTCAAATTGCACGGCTTGAATTACGAAAATATTCATAAGGGGTTGAGGAAATGAAAGAAATGTTTACACTGAAAGGAAAAGTCGCGCTCATTACTGGTGGAGCGAGGGGGCTCGGCTACCAAATTGCTGAAACGTATGCGGAAGCAGGAGCGAATGTTATCGTCTGTTCAAGAGACGGAGAAGCTTGTGAGAAAGCAGCGGTTCAGCTAGCGAACGATTATCATGTGACGACATTAGGCGTTCGTTGTGATGTGACCGATGAACAAGAAGTCGAGCACGTCGTGCGTCAAGTAGTGGAGCAATTTGGAACGATTGATATTTTAGTGAATAATAGTGGAGCTTCATGGGCTGCGCCGATTGAACAAACGCCTTTACAAGGTTGGCAAAAAGTGATGGATGTGAATGTTACAGGTGCATTTCTCATGTGCCGTGCAGTCGGTCACGTCATGCTTCCAAATAAATCAGGGAAAGTGATTAATATTGCTTCCATCGCTGGATTCGGTGGTACACCGCCTTTTATGCAAACATTAAGTTATAACACGAGTAAAGGCGCGTTAATGACTTTTACGAAAGATTTAGCGGTGAAATGGGGAGCATCTGGCATTTGTGTCAATGCTTTAGCACCTGGATTTTTCCCGACGAAAATGTCGAAAGTGTTAATTGAACACGGAGGGGATGAAATTCGTAAAAGTACGCCACTCGGACGTTTAGGAAGTGATTCAGATTTAAAAGGTCCAGCGCTCTTTTTAGCGAGCGAAGCATCTGATTATGTCACAGGGATCATTTTGCCTGTAGACGGTGGAGCGAGTGCGTTATAACCGAACTTATGGTAAATTTGTAGAAGAGTATGAAAAAGAAAGTGTGGTACAGATGAAAAATAAAATTATCGCAACGAGTATTGAACTCTTCGAAAAACAAGGCTTTACCGAAACATCGATTCAACATATCGTCGATGCACTAGACGTAACGAAAGGGACATTTTATTACTATTTCCAATCGAAAGAGCAATTGTTGATGGACATTCATACGCAATATATCGATGACTTATTGTATCGTCAACAGCAATTAATTGCTGAACATCGTACAGCGAAAGAGCGTTTAACTGCAATGCTTCATTTACTCATTGAAGATATCGAAATTCAAGGAGCACGAGCCCGTGTTTTCTTGCGTGAAATGCGTCATTTGATCGATACGAATAGTGTGGAAGTGAAAGAAAAGCGTGATGAATTTCGACTCGTCATCGAAGAAGTTATTCGCCAAGGGATTGAAACAGGAGAATTGTTAGATTCATTAGATCCAGCCATTACAGCATTTGCCTTTTTAAGTTTGACGAATTATAGCTACAATTGGTTTAATCCACATGGAGCTTTAACGGCAGCTCAATTAAGCGATGCGTACAAGGACATTTTTTTTAAAGGAATCGCAAAAGAAGGGTGAGATTGTTCATCCTTCTTTTGAACATACTAACTAGTCAGTATAAAAGGGGATGAACAACATGTCTGAAATTATCGAAGTGAGAAAAGAAGAACAACTATCACTCGATCGAGTGAATGACTATATCGAACAACATATTGAAGGAGTACCTTATGAGCCGCTTCAAATTAAACAATTTAGCGCAGGGCATTCGAATTTAACATATTTACTGCAAAAAGGAGATTGGGAAGCGGTACTTCGTCGTCCACCGCTCGGGCCGATTGCGCCGAGAGCGCATGATATGGAAAGAGAATATACGTGGTTGAACAGGCTGTACCCACACTTTCAAATCGCGCCGAAACCGTACACTTTTTCTAATGATGAAGCAGTCATCGGCGCTCCATTTTTCATTATGGAACGTCGTACAGGACTCGTATTTGATACAGAAATACCGTCTTCCATCACTTATGAAGCATCGATCGGTAAACAATTATCGCATCTCATGGTAGAAACACTCGTACATTTACATGCGGTTGATCCAGCGGAGGCAAATTTACTTGAAATGACGAAGCCAGAAGGATTTATGGAAAGACAGGCGAACAGTTGGACGAAGCGTTACCGACGTGTAGAAACGACGAAATTACTCGATGTAGAGCGTTTAATGGATTATTTAGTGACGCACGTTCCGAAAACTGCGCAAGCGACTGTTATTCATTATGACTATAAATTAAACAATGCGATGTTTTCAGAAGATTTATCGCAAATGACCGGTTTGTTTGATTGGGAAATGTCGACCGTCGGAGATCCACTCGTTGACTTAGCAGTTGCGATGAGTTATTGGATTGAGCCGGATGATCCCGACATTTTAAAATATGCGCTCGGGGCACCACCTGTTACGATTATGGACGGATTTTATACGCGTCAGCAATTTATTGAAGCATACGCTGAAAAAAGTGGTCGTGACGTATCGAATATTCATTATTATATGACGTTTGCCTACTTTAAATTAGCGGTCATCGGTCAACAAATTTACTATCGATATGCGAAAGGACAGACGACGGATTCGCGCTTTAAACATTTTGACCATCTCGTATCCAATATGGTTCAACTCGCTGTTCAAACGATGGATGAAGGGTGATATGTATGACGATTGATGTCGTTTTTACAAAACATGAAGTGCCGCTCGATTTGCGAGAACAAAATGTCGTCGTCTTTGATATTTTATTAGCGACATCGACGATCGTTACGTTAATGGAAAAAGGGGTGCAATCAATCTACCCAGCGGTGAGTGAACAAGAAGCGCTTGAAAAGCATCAAGCTTTACCAAAAAGCCAATTAATCGGAGAAAAAGATGGCCGTCCGATTGAGCCGTATTTTGCGCCACCGCTCCCGACTATACTCATTCAAGATCATCTTCCGGCACAAGTCGTCATGTTGACGACGAATGGGACGCTGGCCATTCGAAAAAGTGAAGGGGCGAAACGTGTATTGATCGGTTCTTTATTGAACAATCGAGCGATCGTTGAAGTATTTTTACAAGAAGAGAATTGGACGCTCGTTTGCGCAGGGTCACACGATCAATTAGCGATTGAAGACGTATACGGAGCAGGACAGTGGATTGCGGAATATTTAAAGCGACGGCCTACTACTCGCTTAACCGAACGAGCGGAAGTGGCATTTGCAACGTACAATCAGAAATCTGCGCAACGAGAAGAGCGATTACGTCAATCGATGACGGGAAGAATGTTAATAAAACAAGGGTATGAAGACGATATCGCATACGTCGCAAAGCAACATGCGATGCATGTCATTCCGTACTATGAACGAGGCATTATTAGAAGAACGATTGATGAGGAGGGAATATGATGCAACAGACACAACATTTTGATTATTGGCCACCATTATTAACGAAGACGATTACGATTCCTGAAACAACTTTATACGAAAATTTACAAATTTCTGCAAAACGTTATCCTGAACAAATCGCGATTGAATATTATGGACGTGCGATGACGTATCGACAGCTTATAGAAGAAGTCGATCAGCTCGCTGCTTACATGGCGACACATTGGAATTTAAAGCGTGGCGAAAATGTCATGCTCTTTATGCAAAATGCACCACAATACTTAATCGCACTTTACGCTATTTTACGCAATCGAGCAGTCGTCGTACCGATCAACCCGATGAGTAAGACGCATGAATTACAATTTTATTTGCAAGATGGAGATATTCATCACGCTTGCATTTCACAAGAATTGTATCCGATTGCGGAAGCTTTCGTGGGGGACGGACAATTAGAAAATCCGATTATCGCAACGTATCGTGATTATATAGAGGAAGAGCGAGCGATTGGCACATTGCCTGATGTCGTCAAGCAGGAGCGAAAAACATTTCCAAAGACAATTGCTTGGGAAGATGCGTTACAGGAGGAAAGTACATTGCCTCCTTACAAATACCCACGTGAAATTGAATTTTGGGATGAGTTTCCAATGACGAGCAGTGGAAAGGTACTTTGGCGACAGTTGCAAGATAAAATAGGAGAATAAAGTGAAAAGGGTGGCTTAGCCATCCTTTTTTGAGCAGAAAATGAATGGTTATTCATTAAAAGTATTGTTATTTTTAAAAAATGATGTAAAGTAAAGAGAAAGAACGTTTAGAAAGGGAGAATGTTATGAGTAAAGCAGCATACATACAAAACTGGGAAGAATGGCAAATGGATTTTAATTTTTACGTACCGATTCGTGTGAAGTTTAGTGATTTAGATGCGTTCGGTCATTTGAATAATGTCGAAGTATTTCGTTATTTAGAACATGCTCGTATTGAATATTTAAAGCGTGTTCAAATTTTGAATTTTAAACATGTAGAAGAAATCGATAAATTTTCTGTCGTGGCAGATGTACAATGTGATTTTTTACATCAAGTTTTTTACGATGAAGAAATTCGTGTATATGTGAAAGTGCATCATTTAGGAAATACATCGCTCGATATTCATTACATGGGAAAAAATGAAAAAGGGCAAGTCGTTTTCACAGGACGTGGCGTCATCGTGCAAATTGATAAGCATACAGGAAAACCGTATCCTTGGAATGATACACAAAAGACACTGATTGAAGAGTTGAATCGAGTAAACGTGTAATAAAAATAGTTGCACAAACGATTGAAAAAGGCGACAATATACAGTATGTCATCGTTTTGAAGGAGGGGAAGAAATGACTCAATCCGATCAACGTCATACTGAAATTGCGCAAATGGAAAAAGATTTACGTCATATCGCAGGCATTATTAAGCAGCAAGGGCGAAAGATTTTAACGAACTATAAAATTACACCTCCGCAATTTATCGCACTTCAATGGTTGTTTGAATTAGGAGATATGACGATTGGGGACTTATCTACAAAAATGTATTTAGCATTCAGTACGACAACAGACCTCGTCGATCGTATGGAAAAAAATGAACTCGTCAAACGCGTCCGCGATGAACAAGATCGCCGCGTCGTGCGCATTCATTTATTACCAGAAGGCGAGCGTATTATTGAAGAAGTGATTGAAAAGAGACAAACCTATTTACAAAAAATGCTCACTCATTTAGGGGAAGATGAGGTACGACAGTTTTCACAATATTTAAGTGCTTTGCACGTAGAAATGAAGAAAGAATAGAGGAGATAGTGTGAAAGCACCGATAGGCGTTATTGATTCAGGAGTAGGCGGTTTAACAGTAGCGAAAGAGCTTATTCAACAACTTCCGAATGAGTCCATCATCTATATAGGAGATGATGCGCGTTGTCCATACGGTCCCCGGACGACAGAAGAAGTGACACAGTTTACAGTAGAAATGACGGAAGCATTAGAAGTACTCGGCATCAAAATGCTCGTCATTGCTTGTAATACAGCGACAGCAGCAGCGTTAGAAACTGTACAGGAACGCTTCGATTTTCCGATTATCGGTGTAATTGAACCTGGTGCACGCGCGGCCTTACAAGCATCAGAACGAGATGAGATCGTCGTGCTCGGCACACAAGGAACCGTTAATAGCCGTGCGTATGATACGGCCATTTTACGTCACGCCCCACACGCGAAAGTTCAAGCGCTCGCTTGTCCGAATTTCGTTCCCGTCGTGGAAAGTGGTGACTATAAAACAGAAGCGGCACGCGACATTGTAGATGCGACATTGCGTGTTCTTAACCGTAAAGAGTTCGATACAGCGATTTTAGGTTGTACGCATTACCCGCTACTACAACATCATATTCAAGCAGCATTACCTGATGCGAAAATTATTTCATCCGCAACCGAAACGGTCGTCGATGTGAAACGCGTCTTACATCATTTTGGCATAGAGTCGACACAACCTGATGCGACATATCGATTTTACACGACGGGAGAAGTAGATAAGTTCCGCGACATTGTGGAAGATTGGCTACAAATTCAAAACGCGACTGTTGAAAAAATTCATTTACAAACAATTATTCAATCGAAGAAATAAACGAGCGCAAGGCATAGGAACTTGCGCTTTTTTTGTGTACAATAAAGAAAGATTATAAAAAGAAAAGGAGCTCGATTATGAGACACGACGGTAGAACAGCACAACAATTACGTCCGGTGACGATGACACCCAACTTTATCATTCATCCAGAAGGTTCGGTCCTCATCGAAGTAGGCAATACGAAAGTTATTTGTAATGCGACGATTGAAACGCGCGTCCCACACTTTATTCGCGGAACAGGAAAAGGGTGGATTACGGCTGAATATTCGATGCTTCCACGTGCGACGACAGAGCGTACGTCACGTGAATCTTCACGTGGTAAGGTGACAGGTCGTACGATGGAAATTCAACGTCTCATCGGCCGAGCTTTACGAGCGGTGACGAACTTAGAAGCGTTAGGAGAAAAAACAGTTTGGGTTGATTGTGATGTCATTCAAGCGGATGGTGGAACGCGTACAGCATCGATCACAGGAGCTTTTGTCGCACTTGCATTAGCCCTTGATAAATTAGATCAAGAAGAACGTTTTGAAACGTTCCCATTAACACAATATTTAGCGGCGACAAGCGTCGGTAAAGTTGGTGAAAATCTCGTACTCGATTTAGATTTTGTAGAAGATTCAAGTGCCGATGTCGACATGAACGTCATTATGACGTCGAATGGAGAATTTGTAGAATTGCAAGGAACGGGAGAAGAAGCGACATTTACGAAACGCGAAATGTTTGATTTGATTGAACTTGCAGAAGGCGGTATTCAACAATTGATCGATTTACAACGTGACGTTTTAGGTGAAGTAGCACAAAGTATCGGAAGGCAGGACGAAACGAATGAATGAAATTTTAATCGCAACGAATAATTTAGGAAAAGCGAAAGACTTTGAAGCACTCTTTAAGCCGCTCGGCATTACAGTGCGCACGCTTCAAGATATGCCTGAATATATCGATATTGAAGAGACAGGAACGACTTTTGAAGAAAATGCGATTTTAAAAGCAGAAGGAGCAGCGCGTTTACTTCAAATGAATGTCATTGCGGACGATTCAGGGTTGGAAATTGATGCGCTTAACGGGGAACCGGGTGTTTATTCAGCACGTTATGCAGGACTCGACAAAGATGACGAAGCTAATATTGACTTAGTGCTTCAAAAATTAGAGAATGTCGACAATCGTCAAGCGCGCTTTAAATGTGTGCTCGCTATCGCAGGTCCTAATTTACCGACACGTACGTACGAGGGAACTTGTGAAGGTGAAATTTTAAAAGAAAGAGTGGGCAGTAACGGATTCGGATACGACCCGATTTTCTTTGTTCCATCTTTGAATCGCTCGATGGCTCAATTATCAGCGGAAGAGAAAGGTGAAATTTCACATCGAGGGGCAGCATTGCGTCAGTTAGAAGAAGAGCTCGATCAACTTATTTAAAAGGGGATGACACTATGCGAATAATCGTCGTCAGCGATACGCATGGAGATACGCAATTTCGACAAGTGCTCGATGCGTATCAAGCCGATGCGATTTTTCATGCAGGGGATAGTGAACTTGATTATGATGCAAAAGCGATGCAAGGAATGTATCGCATACGGGGAAACAATGATCGAGATGTACGGTACGAAACAGAATTATCTGTCACACTAGGTGGGAAGACGATTTTTATTACACACGGTCATTTATACGACATTTATAACGGTTTGCAACGTTTAGATTATCGAGCACAAGAAGTGGATGCAGATATCGTATTATTCGGACATACTCATTTACTCGGTGCGGAGCAAGTGGGAGAAACACTCTATTTAAACCCAGGAAGCTTCACTCGTCCGCGTGGAGGGAATCCTGCGACATTTGCTATTTTAGATGTTCGCATTGATGGCAGTGTGAAAGTAACGTATCGAACACCTAAAGGAATCATCGTACATGAAGTAATTTTTAAATAGCGTTGACAAAATGAGATATATTTCATATAATAATGGATGTCCGTTTCTTCGGATGAGGGAGCGGTACAAGTCCCAGTAGCTCAGCTGGATAGAGCATTCGCCTTCTAAGCGAACGGTCGGGGGTTCGAATCCCTTCTGGGACGTCATCGTAAGTAAAAAGCGTACATCACCTAGTTTTAGGCGATGTACGCTTTTTTTATGTGCTTTTTGAAAATTTATATTCTTTATATAAAGCTAAATATTCCCCAAGTAAAACAAGTCGTTCATTTCGATGGTCAAAAAAACGTTCGACTAACATGAGCAATACAATCCAAATGAAAACGAATGTGAGCAAATGACTGATCGTCCAACTTTCAATTAAATCAGTAGTGGCTACCGTCGCGAGCGCAATTAAACTCGAAAAAATCGTTAAAATAAATGCAGAATCATTACGACGCGCTTTTTGTGCTTCAATGACGGCGATGATGACATCTAAATCAAAGGCGCTCATCTGCCTAAAATCCCCTTTTTTCAGTTCAATCGTACTGTACAATTCATCGAATAATGTTTCGATTTCTCGTTCAATCTTTTCGAGTGAATATCCGGTTAATGGACGACTCGCATGAACGAGATGACTTTTCTTGAAATTCAAAACATTCCCTCCTTTTCATTAGTTTAACAGAAAGGAAGAGAGGATTTAAGAAAGAAAAAACGCTCCAATCATCGCACCAAGTAAGACAATTTTCCAAGAAGGCCATTTTGTAAATTGTAAAAGAATGAAGAGTAGACTAGCAATTGTAAAATGAACAGAAGATGTTATCGAACTCGTCCAAATCGGATCATAAAATGCTGCGATTAATAATCCGAGTACAGCAGCATTCATTGCGCTTACTGCTCCTTGCATATGTGCGTTATTGCGCAACAGATCCCAAAATGGGAGAGCGCCTACAATCAATAAAAAAGCAGGTAAAAACATCGCAAATGTTGCAAACAATCCACCAATCGGACCGTTGAGCACAGCTCCTAAATAGGCCGCAAATGTGAAAAGAGGACCCGGAACGGCTTGAGCGGCACCATACCCAGCTAAAAATGTTTCTCCTGACAAGCCGGTCGGGGAGACGAATTGTTGTTCTAAAAGAGGCAAGACGACATGACCGCCTCCGAAAACGAGCGCTCCTGACTGATAAAATGATTCGAAAAAGGAAAGGATTGGAATATCTTTCCATGCCAATATGATAGGTGGAGCGAAAAGAAAGAAGAAAAAGAGAACAAGCGCGACACTCCCAGCAGTTTTTGAAATAGGTACGTGCTCACCTGGACGATTTTGTTGCTGAATGATTTGAGTGAAAAGCAATCTTCCTACACATGCTGCAATGAGAATAATTCCGATTTGAATAAATGGATGAGGAAAGAGCAACATGGTAGCCATCGCAACAAAAGCAATCCATTGGCGAGAAGTATCGGGAGCAAGTGATTTACTCATACCAATAATAGCGTGCGCTACAATAGCGACGGCGACGAGCTGTAAACCTTTCAATAAACCGGCTGCAAAGGCTAAGTCAGTAGGAAACCACATAGCGAAAGCGATGAGTAAAAAGACAGAAGGAAGAGTGAACCCTAGAAAAGCAAGTAGTCCTCCAAACAATCCTCCTCGATACAATCCAATGCCGATTCCTACTTGGCTACTTGCAGGGCCTGGTAAAAACTGAGAAAGTGCTACGAGGTCTGCATAACTTTTTTCTGATAGCCAACGTTTTTGTTTCACATACTCATTATGGAAATAGGCGAGGTGCGCAGTGGGACCACCGAAAGAAGTGAGTCCGAGTCTTAAAGCAATCGTAAAAATATCTACATAATGTTTCAAAATCGCTCATTCCTTTTATACTTACAGTAGCATAATTCAAGCTGAACGAATGTTAATCCTTTGTAAACGAGTAGAAAGTAGAGTTTATGTATAAATTGTGATAAAATTTAAATAAATTATGAATGAATGTTCATTCGTTATGAAAGGGGAAATTAAAATGAAAGCGCTTCAATTAAAAGAACAACTACGTATTCCAGTCATCGGATCTCCGATGTTTATCGTCAGCACACCGAAACTTGTCATCGAACAATGTAAGGCAGGAATTGTCGGATCGATGCCCGCATTGAATGCTCGTCCTTCATCGCAACTCGATGAATGGCTCGCTGAAATTACAGAGACATTAGATGCTTACAATAAACAAAATCCAGAACGTCCTGCTGCACCTTTTGCGATTAATCAAATTATTCATCGGTCGAATGAACGATTAGAGGAAGATATGGCATTATGTCAAAAATATAAAGTACCGATCATCATTACATCACTCGGTGCGAGAGAAGATGTATATGAAGTAGCACATGAATACGGTGGGATTGTATTTCATGATGTCATTAACAATTTTTTCGCTAAAAAAGCGATTGAAAAAGGAGCGGATGGCTTGATCGCTGTCGCTGCCGGAGCTGGCGGACATGCGGGTGTTAAAAGTCCATTTGCGCTCGTCCAAGAAATTCGAGAATGGTTCGATGGACCGCTCGCACTTGCAGGGTCGATCGCAACAGGAGATAGCGTATTAGCAGCAGAAGCGATGGGGGCAGATTTTGCCTATATCGGTTCACCGTTCATTGCGACAGAAGAAGCGAATGCGGTAAAAGACTATAAGGAGACGATCGTTGAAAGTAATTCGGACGATATCGTGTACAGTAATTACTTCACGGGCGTACATGGCAATTATTTAGCGCCTTCTATTCGCGCAGCGGGTATGGATCCAGAGAATCTCCCTGAAAGCGATCCGACGAAAATGAACTTCGGGGGAGACAGCGCACATAAAGCGTGGAAAGATATTTGGGGAGCAGGGCAAGGGATTGGAGCAGTGAAAGAAATTCAAAAAGCTTCTGAGTATATCGAATCGCTCAGTATGCAATATGAAGAGGCTAAAAAACGAATATTAAGCTGAAGGTAAATGCTGGTAACAGGTGTAGAAGTCCGCTATGATAAAAGAGAACATCTCTATTTTAAAATAATGAGGAGGATGATTATGAATTATCAGCATGTAACAGTAGCAGGTGGAGGCGTCTTAGGCAGTCAAATTGCAATGCAAACAGCATATTTTGGATATGATGTCACATTGTATGACATTTCTGAAGAAGCGATTGCACAAGCAAAAGAACGCACAGCGGCACTCAATGAACCGTATCGACAAGATTTAAAAGCGACAGATGAACAGTTACAAGCGGCGCACGAGCGTTTGACGTATACGAGCGACTTAGCTGAGGCTGTGAAAGAAGCAGACCTCGTCATCGAAGCGATTCCAGAAGTGATTGAGATTAAAGTTGACTTCTATGAGAAAATCGCTACTTTAGCGCCTGAGCATACGGTATTTGTGACGAATACATCAACGCTTTTGCCAAGCCAATTTGCACAGTCGACAGGCCGACCAGCACAATTTTTAGCGCTTCACTTCGCTAACCATATTTGGAGAAATAATACGGCAGAAGTGATGGGGCATGCTGAAACGGCACAACAACATTTTGATGATGTCGTCGAATTTGCAAAGTCAATTGGAATGGTTGCTCTTCCACTGCATAAAGAACAGCCAGGCTATATTTTAAATTCATTGCTCGTTCCTTTACTTGATGCAGCAGAACTTTTATATGTGAATGATGTAGCAAATCCTGAAACAATCGATAAAACATGGATGATTGGAACAGGTGCACCACTCGGTCCATTTGCTATTTTAGACGTTATTGGAATTAATACAGCCTATAATATCGTCCAAATGAAAGCGCAAGTGACAAAAGATGATAACTATATTCGTTTAGCGCAATTATTAAAAGAACAATATATCGACCAAGGGAAACTAGGCCGTGAAACGGGAGAAGGATTTTACAAATATCCAAACCCAAGCTTCGCCGACCCAAATTTCTTAAAATAGAGAGCGGTCCAGTTTGATGAAGAATCGAACTGGACGGCTTTTCATGTTTTATTAGAAAAAGTCAGTGCAATTGAACTTATTGTGAATAAGATGTGAGTGTTTTCATTTAAAAGTAGACTTTCTCAATGGATATCGCTTGACTTTAAAATGGTTACTTCTTATATAATAGAAGTGTAGAGATTAGGAATGTATCTTCTTTGAACCATTGTTCATAAAAGCTTGCAGATGATGTTTCAGTTATCGCTTGCCTTTTTCTACAATGTATCATATAATAATTATTATAAAGAAGAAATCATTCTAAATTATTGAAGGAGGAATTTGATTATGTCATTAATCGGCAAACAAGTAGAGCCTTTCTCATTAGAGGCTTTCCAAAACGGTGAATTTTTAACAGTAACAGAAGAGAACTTTAAAGGTAACTGGACGGTGCTTTGCTTCTACCCAGCGGACTTCACATTCGTATGTCCAACAGAATTAGAAGACTTACAAGACCAGTACGAAACTTTAAAAGGTATGGACGTTGAAGTTTACTCATGTTCATCAGATACTCACTTCACACATAAAGCATGGCACGACCACTCAGAAGCGATCGGTAAACTCGAATACGCAATGATCGGTGACCCAGCTCACAAATTAATTAACCAGTTCGACGTTTTAGATGAAGAAGATGGTCTTGCACAACGCGGAACATTCATCATCGACCCAGACGGCGTTATCCAAATGATGGAAATTAACGCAGGTGGAATCGGACGTGACGCGAGCGCGTTAATCGACAAAATTAAAGCAGCACAATACGTGCGCACAAACCCAGGTGAAGTTTGCCCGGCAAAATGGAAAGAAGACGGTAAAACGTTGAAACCAAGCCTTGATTTAGTTGGTAAAATTTAAGGGGGCCATATAATATGTTAGATGCAGACATTAAAGCGCAATTAGCTCAGTATTTAGAGCTAATGGAAGGCGAAGTTACTTTACAAGTAAGCCTCGACGAATCAGATTCTTCTAACGATATGAAACAATTCGTTGAAGAACTCGAAAGCATGTCTCCTAACATTAAACTAGAGCGTACGCAATTGGAGCGTACGCCTAGTTTTAGTGTTAACAAAACAGGAGAGAACACAGGAATCGTATTCGCAGGGATTCCGTTAGGCGAAGAGTTCACATCACTCGTGCTCGCACTACTTCAAGTGAGCGGTCGCGCTCCAAAAGTAGATGAAGCCGTGATGCAACAAGTGAAAAACATTGAAGATACGCTTCAATTTGAAACGTATGTTAGCTTATCATGTCACAACTGTCCAGACGTCGTACAAGCGTTAAATATTATGAGTGTATTAAACCCAAATATTTCACATACGATGATCGACGGTGCGACATTTAAGCAAGAAGTAGAAGAAAAAGAAATTATGGCAGTACCAGCTGTCTTTTTAAACGGTGAATTTTTCGGAAGCGGTCGTATGACACTTGAAGAAATTCTCGTGAAACTTGGAAATGAAGTAGACCCAGCAGAAATTAATGCGAAAGATCCATTCGATGTACTCGTCGTCGGTGGCGGTCCAGCAGGAGCGAGTGCAGCGATTTATGCAGCGCGTAAAGGGCTCCGTACAGGGATTGTCGCAGAACGTTTCGGCGGTCAAGTGCTCGATACATTGAGCATCGAAAACTTCATCAGTGTGAAGAAAACAGAAGGACCACAACTCGCAGCGAATCTTGAAGAACACGTGAAAGAATACAATGTAGACATTATGAATACATTGAAAGCGAGCGAATTGAAAAAGACGGATGATTTCATTGAAATCGGACTTTCTAACGGTGCGATGGTCAAAGGGAAATCAGTCGTACTCGCAACAGGTGCACGTTGGAGAAATGTCAATGTCCCTGGTGAAGCAGAATTCAAAAACAAAGGTGTCGCATACTGTCCACACTGTGACGGTCCACTCTTTGAAGGTAAACGCGTTGCTGTTATCGGCGGAGGAAACTCAGGCGTTGAAGCAGCGATTGACTTAGCAGGAATCGTTGAGCATGTAACGGTATTAGAATTCGCAGATACATTAAAAGCGGACGATGTGTTACAAGAACGTTTACGCAGCTTACCGAACGTTGACGTTTTCACAAATGCACAAACGAAAGAAATTACTGGCGATGACAAAGTGAACGGTATTACGTACATCGATCGTGAAACAAATGAAGAACACCACGTTGAATTAGAAGGTGTCTTCGTTCAAATCGGTCTCGTTCCAAATACGGAATGGTTAGATGGTGTCGTAGATCGCAATCGCTTTGGTGAAATCGAAATTGAGAAAAACGGTGCTACAAACGTACCTGGCGTATTTGCAGCAGGCGACTGTACAAATAGCGCGTATAAACAAATTATCATCTCAATGGGTGCAGGTGCAACTGCAGCACTCGGCGCATTCGATCACTTAATTCGTAACTAAATATCAATTATGTAATCTCTCATTTTTATAAATGAGGGATTTTTTGTTTTTGTAGAAATTACGAAAAGAGCAGGACAAAGGGGATATTATGAAGAATTTACATCGATTCGTGAAAATAAACAAATTTTGTTTTATGATGGAGAAGATAAGGAGGTGTAAGTATGCTAGAAAGATTAGCACTACATCCTAGAAAAATGATTCAACTTGATGAATTAGAACAGTATATTGTTCATGACTCCTATGAACAATTTGCTCACCAAATATTAGAGCTTCAACAAAAACACATATTAAAGCCCGTCATTGCATCTGGTCAAACGAATCAAACTCCACCGTTATTTTATAAATACCGTATTGAAAAAAGTAAATGGCAACAAATGAAACAAATCGAAATTGAACAACTACAATTACAATTACATTCAGCATTATCATTAGACGATTATTACCGTTTACCTTTAGAACAATTGAAAAAAGACAAACCTTGGATAGAAAAAATCAATCATTTTATTAAACACACTTCATTCCCTTTAACACCTGCTTCTGCACCTGAAAGAAGTCAAATGTTAGTGGGAGATGAGAAATGGATTCAGTATAGAGGGGGGCAATCACTTTTAGAACGATTAGGGATTTATGAAAAATTAGCGATTCAAGTAAGTAGAGAACCTCTTTGGATGGCGGTCAATCGATACTCTTTATTTCAAGAAACACAATATCATCTGATCGTTGAAAATAAAGCGACATATGAAGGTTTACTGCCTGTTTTAGAACATACTTGTTTTTCTAGTTTAATTTATGGAGGCGGTTATGGAATTGTTGGCAGCTTACGATCTTTTGAGAGTCAACTCCCGTTAGAAGGGGTAAAATCTATTTTTTATTATTTTGGAGATTTAGATTTTACAGGCATAGCAATTTGGCATACATTGATAAAACAGCGATCCATTCGAATTGCTACTTCTTTTTATAAAGAAATTTTGAAAAAAGAAGGAAAGCTTATTCCGACGGAACAGTTAAGAAATGAAGAGGCCATCACTGCTTTTTTACAATTTTTTGATGAACGAGAACAGCAACAGATTGAAAATTTATTACAGCGCCGTTATTATTTATCACAAGAAAATCTCACATCGAATCAACTGCAACGCATTTGGTTACATATGAGTGAGGAGTTGAAAGGAGGCCTTTAATTGAATGATCCGCTACATATTTTAACCGATTATAAAGAACGAATGCGCCGTATTTTATTGAAAGAACCACTTTCAGAATTAGCTAGAAAACAAAAGAAAGATACGAATGGTATCGCAATTGATATGAGAATGATAGGATTATTCGTTTTACTTTATTTTTTCGAGATGAAATTGATGAGAGAGACAAAAGTTGGCATTCGGGAAGCTGCGTCCTATATCGAGCAACTATTGAAAGAGACATATATTTTATCTACTGACGAAGTGATAGATTTATTAGAAGAAGTGAAAGAAGTGTTTCGCCCTGCAAAAGGAGAGTATAAAACGTATTCCTTTTATAACATAGAATCAAAAAAGACAGAGACAATCACTTTCAGCTACTTCAAAACATCTTATTTCGATGTGAAAAACAGTCGACAATATTATGAATTAGACGATGATGGATTAGAGTTAATCTTTGCGACGAAAGAATATTTCCAAGAGTTTCAATTATCTATTCATCAACTCATGTTGAGGAAATTGCTCGAAAAGGGTGAATTACAAGGAGCTTTGCGTCAAATTAATGAAATGCGAATGGATGTCGAACAATTGCATGATCGCATTGAAAAATTATCATTAGAAGTGAAACGGAATATTATTAATTTAGAAATTCAACAAAAGTATATGCAATTATTTGAAGATCGAAACTATCGAATTGCTCATGAAAACGAAGAGTTCGAACAATTACATGCATTTATTATTTCGATGCGGAAGATGAATGAATCTAAAATGACGACTGAAGACCAAGAAGCATATCGACTATTAGTGAAAATTGAAGATTCATTAATGGCTGTACATGCGAAGCATAAAGAGCTATTGACACGAAGTTTACATTTGCGTGAAGAAGTATTAGAAGCGGCCGAGCAATCATTATACACAATCGGATTGGACCATTTTAATATTGATCAAGAAATCGTATCAGAATTTGTGACACAAATCCTTCCAATTGAAAGGATGAAAGGTGTTTTAGCTCCTTTTTTATCGATGGAGCGTTATGAAGCGTGGTCATTATTTACGATATTTGCCCCTCAGCAATGGAGAAAGGAATATGAAATTGACCGTAAACATTATATTTCACAAGTAGTAGAACAAGAAGAAAAAGAAAAATATGCTGAGCATGTGCGTCGACAATTTCAAATTTATATGGAGAGATTGATTGTATTTGGGCAATCACGAGAGCAATGGACATTAGAACATTGGATCGATGCAATGAATAAAGATGAAAAATCTTTTTTGCAGAAAGAAAGTTTTTATTATTTTTTAACCCTTTGTCATCAAAAGTCACCACTTCAAGGGACGGAAAAAGAAATCGTAGAAGAACATTCTCTTCACTTCTTTGCAAAGGCGTTACCCCAACTGCCGAAAGCTTTACACATTATTGAAGCACAGCCAATCCTTCGTGTGACAGAGCGATATACGATGCAAAACTTACAATTTAGTTGGAAAGGAGTTGAAGGTTATGTATGAACAGGAAGAAATTAAGCGAGCATTTCAAATGTATCAACAACTCGCAATGACAGGCTATGTAACTGGAGAAGCGATTCAACACTATAAAAGTGAGACGAACTTTAGAGCACTCGTCGATTTTTATTGTGAACAAGTCGATTCGATTTGCATGTTAATTGGAAATGAAGCCATCTTAGTTCCTAAAACAACATTGTCACCTCATCATGTGAGCAATGAAACATTGCGTCGTACATATTTCGGTAGCCAAGGAAAAAATGAAGATTTATATTTAATGTATTTTGCGACATTATGTGTTCTCGGTGAATTTTACAATTCTTTTCATTCTTTAGAGCCGACTCGTGCGTTCATTACGTTAGAAGAATGGATACAAAGTATTGATCAGCGAATAGAAGCTTTACAAAGTTTAGGAGAAGAAACATTAGAACAGAAAGAATTAGAATTTAGCTATCATTGGCGAGGCATTATTGAAAAATGGCATGCCTTAGATGATGTGCGAGAAGGTGTGAAACATCAAAGAGGACAAACGAAAAGTAGGGTAAGTTTTTTGCATAAAGTATGCCATTTTTTAGAGCAAGAAGAAGTTTTGCGACAAGTCGGAGAAGGGGAATACAGTTTAGCAGAACGTACAAAAAATATTGTAGGGAACTATTTTATGGATTCTGAATATAATCGTGGGATATTAGAGTTTTTATACGGTGAGGAGGAAAGAGAAGATGCCGACAATTCGTAAAATAAGATTTTCTAATGTGCAGTTTTCAAATGGAGATAAGCGCTATTACGATGAGACATTTCACTTCGAAGATCAAAATAGTATTATCCTTTTAGAAAATGGAGGGGGCAAAACGGTTTTTATTCAAACAGCGCTCCAAGCGATCATTCCTCATAGTTCATTAGGAGACCGTACTATTAAAGAAACACTTTACTTAGAAAATGGCCCTGCTCATATTGCGATTGAATGGACTGTAAACAATCATCCAAAACGTTCTGTTGTAACAGCTGTAACGCTATATCGTAAAAATAATGCGATCGAATCGCTTCGTTATGTATATGAGTACGGAGAACAAGACGAACATCGTATCGAAAATATTCCGTTTCTTCTAGGAGAAGGACAAGAACGTTACGTTGCCACGAAAGAACAAATGTTACAATACTATCAAAATATTGTCAAAACATCTCCTGCTCGTGGAAAATTATTTTTGAAAACGCTTAAACAATATCGAGAGTATTTAGAAGAGACGTATGCCATTATGCGAAAAGAATGGGAAAATATTAGCATGATGAATAGCACTGAAGGCGGCATTGAAAAAGTTTTTGAAAATTGTAAAACGACTCAAGAATTATTCGATCGTTTACTCATACCTTCTGTAGAACAAGCAAATGTGCACTTCGAAAAGAAAGAGTTTGTTGACCAGTTTGAATCACAGCGAAAAAGTTTACGAAAGTCTAAAGAGCTGGCAGAACAAATTAAAAGTTACAAAAAAATTGACGAACAATTAAATGAATATGTTACACAGTATGCACATTATGACGAAGCAGCGAAGCGTTATTATGATAAAAAAGTCGAAACCGTTTTATATTATACGTATTTGGAAAATCAAAAGAAAAAATCAATAAAAGAAATAGAGAAGATTAAGGAAAGAATTAAGGGAATTGAAGAAGAGCAACGAGAAGGCGAGGCATTAAAGAAGCGCATTCAAATATATGAACTTCAAGAGAGCTTAACCGAAGAACAAGAGCAATATCAGAAATGTGAGCAAAAATTGTATGAAATAGAAGAACAGTTGAAGGAGCATGAACATCAGAAATATGCTTTATTGTATGCTAAAAATCACGCTGCAGCACGAGAAGCGGAACAATTGATTCGAGAAGCAGAAGAGCAAATGAGACGAGAAGATGAGCAATTCGATATGGAGCAACTTACCGAGCAATTGCAGCAATTGGAAGGTCAATTATTATTTTTACTCGAGCGAGAGTATCATATGTATGAAGAGAAAAGACAACAATTGAATAAGCAACTCACACAAACTCAAAAAGAAAGAAAACAATTTGAACGAGAGTTTCGTACCGCAACCGCACAGTTACAGACAATCAATAACGAAAAGACGGCAAGTGAAGTCCGAGAAGAAAAAGAGTTGGAAGAAGCAAAGCGTTTGAAAAAAGGACTCGTTGCGCATCCGAATGACAAAGTCGAACAATTGTTGAAAGAATGGAAAGCTCGTTTAACGACATTGGCAAATCAGATTCATGAAATGGAACAAGAACGCCAACAAATCGAAAAAGAACAAACGGCAAACAATGACCGTCTGGAAGAAATTAATCGAGCGTACCAAACTTTACAACTGAATCAAACATCGACGAATGAACAATTAAATATGTTAGAACGTGAAGAAGCGAAGTTAAAAGAGCAGTTACAAACAGTCATTGTTCATATACCAGTAGAAGAAAAAATATATCAAAAAGAACAGACGATTCGAGAGCAATTGCAAAATAAAATTCAAGTACTTGAAAAAAATAAACGAGAATGTTTGATGGAAGAACGCCGAGTATTGCGTCAGATTGATGATTACGAAGAGCAAGAATTGTTTTTTGCGGACGCTTATGTCGCTAAAAAACTAGAACAATGGAGCTCTCGATTTTCGTCCATTCAAACGGGTACACAATTTGTGAACTATCTCTCTTCACCTTCTGAACAGACGAGCGATTATCCTTTTTGGGCGAACTGTTTAATTACGATAGAGCAAGAACGGGATCAATTGAAATATGAGTTAAACTTAATCGAACAACAATTGACAATTCCGATTATTGTCTTATCAAGAGCTGAAGCGATGCAAATTTATAAAGGAGAAGTAGAAGTTCCGAAAGAATGGACGATTCCATCGTCTTGGCGCACTCATATTCAACGCGAACAATTTGAAGAGTGGAAGCATACTGCTAGGGAAGCAGCGAATAACGTAATTATGAAACGTGAGCAAATTGAACAAAATATAGAGAAACATAAACGAGTAGATCATGAATTTCAGAATTTTTTAGAGAAGTATCCATATGAACAGTATGAGCAACTGAAGCGAGCTCAATTTGAACAGCAACAAAAGATGCAACAATTGCATGATGAGCGCATTCAAATGATAGAAGATAAAGAAAAGTTAGAACGAGAATTGGAAAATCATCATATGCGACTTTACCATTCAAAAGAAGAGTCTCGCACGTTAGCAGAGCAAAAGATTCCGAAGGCGACGGATTATATGCGAGCGATGAAGCGAGCTCAATTTTATCACGATCAATTAGAGCAACTTACTGAAAATTTAAAGCGGCAAGAGCAAGAAGTAAAAGAGATTGAACAGAAGCGTGAGCAAGTCATCAATCATATGCAAGCGATTGAAACGGACTTGCAAAAGTTAGAATATGTCATTCAACATGAGATTGAAACACATCCAATTTATAAAAGAAAAGATGAGCTCGTTCCGCGAATGACGTCAAATAGTGAAAAAGTAATTTCAGAAAAAATAAAAGCGATCGATAATCGCCGTAATCAAATTTCTCAAAACATTCAAGTATATGAGCAAAAAATTGCTTACGAACGAAAAAATTATGAACAAGCGCTTGTAGCTTTGAATCAAATTTTAGAGCAATGTCCAGAAGTTCGTCGCGATCTTCCTGTTTACAAAAATATAAAACGTCAAATTGAAATGGAACAAGAACGCATCCGAGTAAAAACGATAGAAAAAGAAGAGAAAATGCAAGAAAGTAGAACAATATTAGAAAAAATTCGTGGAATAGAAGGACAATTGAGTGTTCATATCGATTCGTATGAAGGCAATGTTCCAAAGCAAACAGAGTCTATTGCTAGATTGAAAGAAAAATATGAAACAACGATGCAACGTTTACAAGAGCAGCTCGTATACGAAGAACAGTTATTATCCCAAGAGGAAGAGCAATACGAAAAAATGCAACGAGCTTATGAAGAAATGCAACGCTTCTATTACGCTCATGAACTAAATAAAATAACGCTTCATTGTAAAATGAAATGCAACAGCTAAATAAATAGAAAGCCATCGTGAAACCACGTATAGTTAAA